>NZ_JAMRYM010000155.1:0-5075 GCF_023743255.1 Rathayibacter rubneri
GCGGTGGGCGTCGGGGTCGGCTCCGGGGCGGCGGTCGTCGGCAGGGTGCTGATCGCGTAGCCGAAGTACTTGCCCGTGGTGGGGCGGGTCGGGTCGCCGGCGAAGGTGCGGCCGCGCTCGGCGCCCGCCTTGGCCTGGGCGATGACCTGGGCGCGGACCTGCGCCGGGGTCTTGCCGACGCACGATCCGCCGGCGCTCAGGCAGTCGAGGACGACGCCGCTGACGGCCGCGGCCGACATGCTGGTGCCGGACTGGACGTAGGCGTATCCGCCACCGAGCTTGGTGGTGTACGGGCACATGCCGGGGGCGGCGATGGTGTGCGCCTGGTCGGCGGCCGAGACGGCGAAGTTGCTGTTGATGGCGACCGAGTCGTCCTTGGTCGTCACGTTCGCGCACGGCACGGCGGCGAGGGAGCCGGGCTTGCCGTCGTAGTTCGCGATGTTCGTGGCGGTCAGGACCTCGTCGTAGGCGGCGGGGACGGCGCCGGCGAGGTTCTTCGGGGTGGAGGCGTTGCCCGCCGAGCTGACGACGGTGATGCCCTTGCCCACGAGCTCGCAGACCATCTGGTGCATGACGTCGTTGTTCGTGCGGCCGCAGTTGCTGTCGTCGGCGCCGACGGCGGCGAGCGACATGTTGACGACCTTGATGTTGTTCGCGGCGGCGTTCTTCGACACCCAGTCGAGACCGCAGACGATGCCCTCGGTCGTGCCCTTGTTGTTCTCGTCCAGGACGCGGACCGAGTAGATCGGAGCGCCGGGGGCGACGCCCACCGTGCCGAGTCCGTCGTCGTAGGCGGCCATGTAGCCGGAGACCGCGGTGCCGTGCCCGTTCTTGTCGGACGCGTCGCCCGAGCCGAAGCAGTTGATCTGATCCTTGAGGTTGTAGTCGGCGTTGGGGTTCACACCGGAGTCGATCACCGCGACGGCGGGACCGTTGTAGTTCGTGACTCCGTCACCGGCGAGCACCGGGGCCTTGTCGGCCTCCGCGGTGAGCACGTGCGACGGGATGACCTGGGCCTGGCCCTCGACCACGACGTCGGCCGGGGCGACCGAGACGACGCGGGAGTCGGCGACGAGCGCGGCCTGCTGGCGGGCGGTGAGCGTCGCGGTGAATCCCGCGGTGCCTCCCTGGTACGTCACGTAGTCGGCGACGCCGAGCGCGCGGACGACCTGCTGCGAGACAGCGGTCGAGTCCACGGTGACCACGTAGCGACCGGCGGTGCCGGCGGCCTGCGCGGGAGCGGAACCGGCGACGGCGAGCCCGGCGACCACGGCGAGCGCCGTGGCGAGGGCTCCGAGGCGGCGGAGGAGGGACCCGGCCGGCGGCGCGGACGCCGTGGCGGAGGAGGGGGAGGTCAAGGAGATCCGTCGATTCTGTCGGCGGCGGGGCCGACGGGTCGTGAGAGAGGTGCGAGATCGCGGGGCGCGTGCGTCCACCGCGGCCGCGGGGCCGGGAGGCGGCGGCTGGGGAGGCCGCGTCGGGCTGCGGCGGGCCCGTGGCTCGCCCACTCCCTCATCGGAGCGGCCCACCCATGACTCCAACAGAGTTCTCGGTTTTGCACAGCATCGCACGCGTACCCAGTACGGGGGTAATTTCGCGCAGAAGCCCCTTATCTGAGGAGGGCCTCAGGCTGCAGGGGCCGGATCGTGACCGCTGATCGACGACTGTCGAGAAACCCCCGGTCACAGCCCGGGATCAGCGCGCTCACGGCTGCGGTTTCCGGAGTCTTGACTGGTCCCACTCACGGAGTAGTGTCGTCGCTCGTGACAAAACAGGGCCCCGGGTCCGACGCGGGGGAATCACCCACCGACGCCGGTGAACTGCGCACCGCGAAGCACTTCTTCATCGGGGAGCCCCTCCCGAGCGACAAGCTCGAGGGCCAGCTGCTCAAGAAGCGCCTCGCGCTCCCCATCTTCGCGAGCGACCCGCTCTCCTCCGTCGCGTACGCGCCGCAGGAGCTGCTGATGATCCTGCTCCTGGGCGGACTCTCGTTCCTCACCTTCGCGCCCTGGGTCGCCGCCTGCGTGGTCGTGCTGCTGCTGGTCGTCGTGCTGAGCTACCGCCAGCTGATCCGCGCGTACCCCTCGGGCGGCGGCGACTACGAGGTCGCGCGCACCAACCTCGGCGAGACGGCGGGCCTCACGGTCGCCTCCGCGCTCCTGGTCGACTACGTGCTCACCGTCGCCGTGTCGGTCGCCTCCGGAGTCGACAACATCATCTCCGCCGTCCCCGAGCTCGCTCCCCTGCGGGTCGAGCTCGCGATCCTCTTCGTGGTGCTGCTGGCCGCCGTGAACCTCCGCGGCGTCTCGGAGTCGAGCAGGGCGTTCGCGATCCCGACCTACCTCTTCGTCGCCAGCGTCTTCGTGATGGTCGTCGTCGGACTCGTCCGCACCCTGCTGGGCGACGCCCCCGTCGCGGAGTCGGCGGGGTACAGCGTGCGGGCCGAGGAGCTCACCCAGGCCGCGGTCGTCCTCCTCCTGCTGCGCTCCTTCGCGAGCGGATGCGCCGCACTCACGGGTGTCGAGGCGATCTCGAACGGCGTGCCCGCGTTCCGGGCGCCGAAGGTGAAGAACGCGCAGCGCACGCTCGTGGCGATGGGGTCGATCGCGATCGTCCTCTTCGTCGGACTCACCGCTCTGGCCCTGGTCTCGGACGTGCACTACGCCGAGGACGCCTGCCACCTCGTCGGCTTCGCGGGCTGCGAGACCACTCCGCAGCGCTCGGTCATCGCGCAGGTGGCGGCCGCGACCTTCGGCAACGGCTCGATCCTCTTCTTCGTCATCCAGGCGGCGACCGCCGCCGTCCTGCTGCTCGCGGCGAACACCGCGTTCAACGGGTTCCCGCTGCTGGGCTCCGTGCTCGCCCGCGACGGCTTCGCCCCGAAGTCGCTCAACACCCGCGGCGACCGCCTCATCTACTCCAACGGCGTGATCATCCTCGCCTTCGTCGCAGCGGTGATCCTGCTCGTCTACCAGGCCTCGCTGACGAGCCTGGTGCAGCTGTACATCATCGGCGTCTTCGTCTCGTTCACCCTCGGGCAGACCGGCATGGTGAAGCACTGGATCCGGCTGATCCGCGCCGGCGAGGGCTCGCGCACCGTCTACACGAGCCTGGGCATCAACCTGTTCGGAGCGACGCTGACCTTCGTCGTCCTCGTCATCGTCACGATCACCAAGTTCACCCACGGCGCCTGGCTCGTCTACCTGGTGATGCCGATCCTCGGGTTCCTGATGGCGGGCGTGTACCGCTACTACCGCGACGTCGAGAAGGAGATCGAGGTCGACCCGACCACGACCTTCGGCGCCAACGGCGACCACGCGATCGTCCTCGTCGGCCGGATGAACAAGCCGACCCTGAAAGCGCTGGACTACGCGATCGCCGCCCGCCACGAGACCCTCGAGGCCGTCCACTCCTCCATCGACGACGCCCAGACCGCGCAGCTCAAGGCCGACTGGGAGCGGATGGACATCCAGGTGCCGCTGCGCTGCGTGGCGTCGCCCTACCGCGACATCTCGTACCCGCTGATCAAGTACATCAAGGCGCACCGCCTGGAGCACGGCTCCGAGATCACCACCGTCTACATGCCGCAGTACATCGTCGGCCACTGGTGGGAGTCGTTCCTCCACAACCACAAGTCGCGCCGGATCCGCCAGAAGCTCCTGCTGGTGCACGGCGTCACCGTGGCGCTGGTGCCCTGGCTCCTCGACTCCTCCGAGCTGATCTACGGCCGCCGCTCGCGGCCGATCCCGGGCCAGGCGCGCCGCGGCGAGCCCGTGCGCCCGGTGACCCGCCGGCCGATCCCGCCGGCCTCGGTGCTACCCAAGGGCGCCGCGGGCGAGGGGGCGCCGCGCAGCGCGTCCCGCTCGGCCGCCTCCGTGCGCACCAAGAAGGGCGGCAAGCGCCGCTGACCCGCGCAGGGCGTCGGCCGGGAGGGACGGGGAGCGGCCTCCGGCCGTCGGACCCCGCTCCCGGCCGATGCCCTGCGGGATCCGCCGCGCGACGGCCGGGAACAGCCCGCGTGACCGGTGCGGAACGGCCGGGCACTCCGCTGCGGAACCGCTCGGAGCACCCGTCGAGCGGCGCGGAACGGCCGCGCACCCGGACGGGGACGCCGCGGCGGAACCGCGCGGAACGCCCGTGGAACGGGTAGAGGGCCCGCGGCCTGTAGCCGCGAGCCCCCGATTTCCCCTTGTGCCTTCCCCCGAAGGCGGCCCGCCCCAACGGGCCGTGATCGACGCTATCGGCGGGCTATGGACCTGCGCATCCTCCTCACGACGGATCCCTGCCCGCCGCGGGGAGGGGTGCCGCGACCGCGAGGCGCCAGAGGACGGCGATGGAGAGGACGGCGGCGCTCGTGCCGAGCACCGCGAGGATCGCCGCGTCGACCACGTAGGGGCGGTAGTCCGGCTCGAACGGGTCCAGGCCCGTGCCGGCCAGCACGACGCCCGCCGGCACGACGGCCGCGACGAGCACGACGGTCCACGCGGCGACGCGCACCGGTCCGCGGCCGTCCGAGGGCACGGGGTGCGGGCGCCGGGTGACGTACCAGACGACCGCGCCGATCCCCAGGCCCAGCAGCCCGAGCACCCCGCTCGCGTACTGGGCCCACTTGTAGCCGGGGAACGGGCCGAAGGACCGCTGCAGCTCGGGCACGGCGGCCACGAACGGACCGCCGAGGTGCGTGAATCCGTCCCACAGCACGTGGGTGGCCGCGCCGATGACGATGCCCGCCGCGGCGAGGAGCGACACCGTGATCCAGGCTCGCGCGCCCCGCGGCCGCGCCCGTCGTGGGCGCAGCCGCACCCGCACGATCCACGGAGCGAGATCGCGCCAGGCGGGCTCGAGCAGCAGCGCCCAGAGCAGGAGCCCGAGGGCGCCGAGCGCCAGGTCGACCGTGACGATGCCCGCGAGGGAGTGCGTCGCCTGACGCGCCGCCGCCCACGGCAGGTAGAGGCCGATGTCGGGCATCACCGCTCCGGCGGCGACGGCGCTCGCGGGGATGCGGCCGTTCGAGAAGGCCAGAGCCACGACGGCGTGGCTCGGCGTGAACGGCATGCCTCACGGTATCCCGCCCC
>NZ_JAMRYM010000156.1:0-5043 GCF_023743255.1 Rathayibacter rubneri
GCCCCGTCCCGTCCGCCACTGCCGAGGAGGCACCCCCTGGATCTCCGCCGCCACCGCGCCCTCGCGCTCCTCGTCGCCGGCTGCTTCTTCATGGAGAACCTCGACGCGACCATCGTGACCACGGCGGCTCCCGCCATCGCGGCCGACCTGGGCGTCGACTCCGCCGCGATCGCGATCACGGTGACCGCGTTCCTGCTCACCGTCGCGGTCCTGATCCCGGCCTCGGGCTGGCTGAGCGAGCGCTTCGGCGTGCGCCGCGTCTTCGCCCTGGCGATCGCGGTCTTCACGATCGCGTCCCTGCTCTGCGCCCTCAGCCCGACGCTGCCGGTGCTGATCGCCGCGAGGGTGCTCCAGGGGGTCGGCGGAGCGCTCATGGTCCCGGTCGGCCGCCTCGCGGTGCTGCGGGTCACGCCGCGCGAGCGCATCATCGAGGCCATCGCGATCCTGGTCTGGCCGGGGCTGGTGGCGCCGATCGTCGCGCCGTTCGTCGGCGGGCTGCTCACGACCTACGCCTCGTGGCACTGGATCTTCCTGATCAACCTGCCGCTCGGAGCGGTCGCGTTCGGCCTGGCGCTGCGCATCGTGCCTGGCGGTCCGGAGGCGGCACCGCCGCCCCTGGACGTCGTCGGCCTCGTGCTCGTCGCCGTCGGCCTCGGCGCGCTCGTCGGCGCCTCAGGACTGGTCGCCGCCTCCGTCTCGGATCCGCGGGCGCTGACGCTCGCCGTCGCGGGCCTCGCGGTGACGGCGGTGGCCGTGCGGCACCTGCGCCGCGCGCCGCACCCGCTCGTCCGACTCGACGCCTTCCGCTTCGCGACGTTCCGGGTGGCGAACGCGAGCGGATCGCTCTACCGGGCGACGATCAACGCCGTCCCGTTCCTCCTCCCGCTGCTGTTCCAGGACGCGTTCGGCTGGAGCCCGGTGCAGGCGGGCTCCGTCGTGCTCGCCCTGTTCGTCGGCAATCTGGCGATCAAGCCCGCCACCACGTGGCTGCTGCGGACGCTGGGGTTCCGCACCGTGCTCGTCGTCTCGAACGCGATCGGAGTCGCGTGCATGGCGGCCATGGCGTTCCTCACGGCGGAGGTGCCGATCGCCGCGGTCGTCGCTCTGCTGGTGCTCAGCGGCGTCGCCCGGTCGGCGGGCTTCACCGCCTACAACACCGTCACCTTCGCCGAGGTGCCGGCCGAGGGCATGTCGGGCGCGAACACGCTGAGCGCGACCACGCAGCAGGTGGCGGCGGGCTTCGGCGTCGCGGTGGGCGGCGTCGCCCTCGCGGTCGGCACCCTGCTGGGTCCGGACCTCGTGCCCTACCGGTTCGCGTTCCTGGTGATCGCGGCGCTGACCCTGGTGCCTCTGGTCGCGGCGGCACGCCTCAGCCGCGACTCCGGCAGCGAGCTGACCCGCTGACGGAGAGGGCCGGCGGCGGCGGGGGTCAGAGGGCGCCCTGCTCCGGAGTCCCCGCGGGGATCGGGACGAGGCGCACGATGCGCGGCGGCTCCTGCAGCAGTCCCTCGAGCGAGGCGTTCAGCCGCGCGACCGGCTCGCCGGCGCCGTGGGCGTCGAGCTCGGCCGCGCTGGTCCACTTCTCGATCATCACGACGGTGCCGTCTGGCGCGTCGTGGATCGAGTAGAGCTCGCAGCCCGGCTCGCCGTGCACCTCGGCGATGCCCGCGCGCAGAGCGTCGACCATGCGCTCGCGAGCGCCTTCAGCCGGGGTGAAGACGACGTGGACGACGACGGGAGCGGTCATGGCGGGGTTCCTCACGGTGGGCGGGGCGGGAGCGTCCACGCTACTCCGCTCCGCTACTCCGCTCGGCCCGTGCCCTCGCCGAGGCCGAGCGCCATGCCGTCGAGGAGGTCGTGCGCGGTCGACGTGACGGAGTGGAGTCCGGGCGAGGCGCTGCTCGCGGCGCGCAGGACCTCGCCCCAGATCAGCGCGCCGGCGGCGATGACGTCCTCGCGGCCGGAGCGCAGGTAGGGGAGTGCCGAGGCCTCGGCCGGGGAGAGGCGGGAGAGGTCGTCGCAGGCGGCGAGCACGTCCTCGAGCGGCAGGGCCGCCTCGAGCGCCTCCCGGTCGTACGCGCGGAGGCCGAGCGCGTGCGCGGTGACGGTCAGCACAGTGGCGGCGACCCCGACCACGCTGCGAGCGCGCGAGAGGTCGACGGAGGAGGCGGCCAGCGCCGCGCGGACGTCCGCCCGCATCGCCTCCCGCTCCTGCTCGCTCGGCGCGTCCGCCCGGCGGTGGCGCTCGGTCAGACGGACGCTGCCGACGTCCATCGAGTGCGCCTGCTCGGGCACCGCATCGCCGAGGACCAGTTCGGTCGACCCGCCGCCGAGGTCGACGACGAGCACCGGGCGCGCGCTGTCGACGGCGCCGGTGGCACCCCGGAAGGAGAGCGCGGCCTCCTCCTCGCCGGTGATCGTCTCGGGCCGCACCCCGATGATCCGCTCGACCGCGTCGAGGAAGTCCTCGCGGTCCGCCGCGTCGCGGGTGGCGGAGGTCGCGGCGAAGCGCAGCCGCGTCGCACCGGCGTCGCGGACCAGATCGGCGTACTCGCCGGTGACGGCGAGCGTGCGCTCGAGAGCCTCCGGATCGAAGCGGCCCGTGCGGTCGACGCCGTGCCCGAGGCGGACGAGCTCGGTGCGGCGGAGGACGTCGACGAGGCGTCCGTCGTCGACGTCGGCGATCAGGAGGCGGAGGGAGTTGGTGCCGCAGTCGAAGGCGGCGACGCGCGTGGAGGCCATGCCGCCATCATCCCGGAGGCCGCTCGAGCAGCCGGGAGCACCGCCGCTAGCCTGGGAGGACGAGCCGAAGGAGCCCCCGTGCACGATCACCACGTCCGCGTCCACCGCAGCGAGGAGAACCTCGCACGCACCGGTCAGCTGGCCCACGCGCTCGCCGGCCTCGCCGTCGACCCGGTCGCCGTCGACGACGAGGTGGCCGAGATGGTCGTCAACCGCGTCATCGACAACGCCGCCGTCGCGACCGCCTCGCTGCTGCGCCGCCCCGTCGTCGCCGCGCGCTCGCAGGCGCTCGCGCACCCCGCGTCCATCGGGGGAGAGGGCGCGGTCGTCGTCGGAGTGGATCCCGCCCGCCGCGTCTCGCCCGAGTGGGCCGCCTGGGCCAACGGCGTCGCCGTGCGCGAGCTCGACTACCACGACACGTTCCTCGCCGCCGAGTACTCGCATCCGGGCGACAACATCCCGGCGCTCGTCGCGGTCGCCCAGCACGTCGGCATCGGCGGCGCGCAGCTCGTGCGCGGCATCGTCACCGCCTACGAGGTGCAGGTCGACCTGGTGAAGGCGATCAGCCTGCATCGGCACAAGATCGACCACGTGGCGCACCTCGGCCCGTCGGCCGCCGCGGGACTGGGCACGCTGCTCGGTCTCGACGTGGCGACGACGGAGCAGGCGATCGCGCAGGCGCTGCACACCACCACCGCCACGCGGCAGTCCCGCAAGGGCGAGATCTCGAGTTGGAAGGCGTACGCGCCGGCCTTCGCGGGCAAGATGGCGATCGAGGCCGTCGACCGGGCGATGCGCGGCGAGACCAGCCCGTCGCCGATCTACGAGGGCGAGGACGGCGTGATCGCCTGGCTGCTCGACGGTGCCGACGCGTCGTACGACGTGCCGCTGCCCGACCGCGGCGAGGCCAAGCGCGCGATCCTCGACACCTACACGAAGGAGCACTCGGCCGAGTACCAGGCGCAGGCGCTGATCGACCTCGCCCGCCGCCTGCACCACTCCCACCCCGAGGCGGCCGATCCCGAGCGCGTCGAGCGCATCGTGATCCACACGTCGCACCACACCCACTTCGTGATCGGCTCGGGAGCGAACGACCCGCAGAAGTACGACCCGGCGGCCTCGCGCGAGACGCTGGACCACTCCGTGCCCTACATCTTCACGGTGGCCCTGCAGGACGGAGCCTGGCACCACGTGCGCAGCTACGCCCCCGAGCGGGCGGCGCGGGCCGACACCATCGCGCTCTGGCACCGCACGACGACCGAGGAGGACGCGGAGTGGACGCGCCGCTACCACTCCGAGGACCCCGCCGAGAAGGCGTTCGGAGCGCGCGTCGAGATCCTGCTGACCGACGGCACCACGATCGTCGACGAGATCGCCGTGGCAGATGCGCATCCGCTCGGCGCCCATCCGTTCTCGCGCGAGCAGTACGTGACGAAGTTCCGCACGCTCGCGGCCGACGTGCTCGAGGAGCGCGAGATCGAGCGGTTCCTCGACCTCGCGCAGCGGCTGCCGGAGCTCACGCCCGAGGAGGTCGGCCGTCTCACGGTGGTGGCGGCGCCGGGCGTGCTCGCGTCGGTGGAGTCGCCGCGGGGGCTGTTCTAGCGCGGTGCTGCTGGTCGAGCAGCCGCAGGGCGGCGTATCGAGACTGACGTGTCCGGATGTCGTGGATCTCGAGACGCCCTCTGCGAGGGCTACTCGATCAGCAGAGGAGGGGGAGCGCCCGGTCCTGCTGGTCGAGTAGCCGCGGAGCGGCGTATCGAGACCGACCGGTCCCCGGCCGCGGCGTCAGAGCAGGGCGTCCGTCAGGTGGTCCGGGGTGCCGAAGCGGTGCGCCGTGATCGAGACCGCCTGCTCGCGGACGAACGGCAGCAGCTCCAGGCGTCCCGACTCCGTGACCGCCCCCGCGTAGACGGCGAGGTCCGGGCGGCCGCCGGTGACCGCGGTCACGCTCGAGGCGGGAGCGCCGAGGAGCCGCACGCGGCCGGCTCCGTGGGAGCGCACCCTCGCCGTCCAGGCGGCGTCGTCCTCGACGGCGAGGACCTCCGCCGCCTCCGCCACCGCCGCGGCGACCTGCGGAGGCAGGGCCGCCGCGCTCGACACGGCCACCGCTCCTCCGGAGCTCGCCGCCGCCGCGACGACCTGCAGGAGCGAGCCCACCGGCTCGCCCTCGGCCAGGCGCACGAGCACGGGGGAGCCGGACGCGAGCCGGCGGAAGACGTTCCGCTCGGCCGCGAGGCCCGTGACGTCGCGGGGCGCGTGCTCGGCGAAAGCCGCCGCCGCGCTCCGCGCCGTGCGCTCGAC
>NZ_JAMRYM010000157.1:0-4878 GCF_023743255.1 Rathayibacter rubneri
CCAGCACCCCCTCGCTCAGCCGGCGCGCGCTCGGATTCGCGACCTTCTCGATCGTCGGCGGCCTCGTCGCCACCACGGCGATCCCCGCCTACGGCGCCCGATCGACGGGTGCGGCCGCCGGAGGCGGTACCGTCGCGGACCGGACGGGCCTGCAGAACCTCACCGTCTCCTCCGAGGCGGCCGGCCAGACCGCGGTGCGCGACGCGTTCGCCGCACCGACCCAGGCGCAGCTGGACGAGGCGAGCCGCCAGGCGGCCGTGCTCTCGAGCTCGAACGGCGGCGAGTTCACCACGGTGCAGACGCGCGCCGTCGGCGACGACTACCCGTGGCCGTACGAGACGATCGACGACGACGGCGGCGGACTCTCTCCGCTGGGCTACTACTACCGCGAGTGCGTCGACTTCGTCGCCTGGCGCCTCAACCGGGACGCCGGCGCGACCGCGGCCCCGTGGACGTACACGTGGGGGAACATCACGCCGATGGGCGGCAGCGCGTGGGAGTGGCCCGACAACTGGGCCGCCAAGGGCTGGGCCACGAGCAGCGTGCCGATCGCGGGCTGCGTCGCGTGGTGGACCTACAACCACGTCTCGTACGTGCAGAAGGTGAACGACGACGGCACCGTGCTGCTCGAGGAGTACAACTACGGCGGCCGGCACAGCTACGTGACGCGCACGTTCCCGACGGCGCAGGTGCCGCTCTTCCTGTACCCGCCGGCGCTGTAGCCCCGAGTCGCTCTCGCGAGTCGCCACTCCGGTGCGCCTCGGACGGCCTGTCGCGGTCCGGACCGGCGTCGCGCGCTCAGCGCAGGAGCGCGAGGAGCGTCTCGAAGGCCGGCGCGCGCGGGTCGACGAGGTCGAAGTGCTCGGCTCCGGGCAGCTCGAGCAGGCGCACCTCGGGGTGCCTCGCGGCGTAGGCGCGGCTGAGCGCGATCGGCACATCGGAGTCGGCGTCGCCGTGCACGAGCACCACCGGCACCGACGGGGTCGGCAGCCGCAGCGGGTCGGCCGCCGCGAGCGGCTCTGCGCCGAGGAGCTCGCCCACGGCGTCGTCGCTGAGGTGCCGATCGGCGGCGGCCTGCAGGTCGACGACTCCGGCGAGCGCCACCACGGCGCGGACGAACGGCGAGGGATGCGCGGCCTGCGACCACACGGCGAGCTGCCCGCCGGCGGAGTGTCCGACGAGGACGACCCTCGGGTCGCCGCCGAGCAGGACGGGCAGCGCCGCGAGGAGCGCGCGCACGTCGTCGCCCGTGCCCGGCCAGCCTCCTCCGGGATCGCCGACGCGCCGGTACTCCGGCAGCAGCACGTCGTGACCGCGGTCGGCGAGCGCTGCGGCGAGCGGACGCAGGTGGGTGCGGTCCCAGCGGGCGCGCCAGAATCCGCCGTGCACCAGGACGACGGTGCCGTGCTCGGGAGCCGTCGGCCGGTAGCGGTCGGCGATCTGCTGCGGCGCGGCTCCGTAGCGCAGCACGGCGTCGGGATCGCGGGCCTCGAGATCGAGCAGATCGGTCACGGTCGCACTCTAGGGCGCCGAGTCGCGACAGGACCGGGGCGGACCGCCCCGGATCGCTCCCGCCTCGCGGAGGATGGACGGGTGACCGACACCGATCCGATCCCACCGCGCCGCGTCCTGCCGAGCATCGGAGTCGGCGCGGTCGCCGCCGTGCTCGGCCTGCTCCCCTGGGTCGTCACCGGCATGCGCCTGCCGCTGCAGAACCTCTGGGGGACCGACACCACGGCGATGCCGTTCGCGCTCCTGCCGTTCAGCCAGTACGCGCTGACGCTGATCGTCGCGGTGCTCGTGACCGGATGGGCGCTCGCCGGTCTCGCCGCGCGCCTCGGACGGGCGCGCGGGGTGCATCCGGGAGCCGCCGCGCTCGGCGTCGCCGTCGTGCAGCTGATCGCGCTCGTGCAGACCGCGCTCGTGGTCGCGGGCGGGCTCGCGGAGGGGACGGCCTCGGACGTCTACCTGGCCGCCCTGGTCAGCGGCTCGGTCGCCGCGATCGCCGTCGGCGCGGTCGTGCTGCTGCTGATCGCCACGGCACCGCGCCCCGGAGCCGCGATCGGGATCTCGCTCGCGGCGGTGGCGGCGGGGAGCTGGGTCACCGGTCTCGTCGCTCCGCTCAGCTCGGGAGGCACCGGCGTGGACCTGACGCTGCTCGACCTGGTGCAGTGGCTGCCCGGGATCCTGGCCGGCCTGGGTCTGGCGTGGTGCGGTCTCACGTCCGTCGGCCGGGTCGCCGCGTGGGCGGTGAGCCTGGCCGCCCTCTGGATCGGGCCGACGCTCTTCACGGCGGTCTCGGCGGCGGCCGGCTCGCGGGTGCTCGCGCAGTACCCGCTCGAGATGCTCGACTACGGGCAGCAGGTGTTCCGCACCGCGCTGCTGCTGCCGGCGGTGTCGCTCCGCACGCCGATCACCGCGCTCGTTGTCGGTGCCGTGGGCTTCGTGGTGCTGAGCGCCGTGGAGCGGCGGCGCGGGCGGGTGGGCGACTGAGCGGACCACCCGCGCACTGCCGCAAGCGTCCCCTTCCCCTGCTGGTCGAGTAGCCCCGAAGGGGCGTATCGAGACCCACGTCGTCAGAAGCGACGTCGGACGGGCGTCACTCCGGGCGAGCGTGGATCTCGATACGCCCTCTGCGAGGGCTACTCGATCAGCAGGAGGCGTCAGCCCTCGAACCAGCCCCGGGGGTGGTGGTCGGCCGTCAGCGGCGTGCGCACCCGGGTCGGACGCGCCCAGCGGACCGCGTTCGCCAGCACCCGCTTGATGTCGGGGTGGTGGTAGACGGGGTAGTCCTGGTCGCCGGGCGAGAAGTAGAACACCTTCCCGAGACCTCGCGTGTAGGTGACTCCCGAGCGGAACACCTCGCCGCCGGTGAACGTCGAGAGGAACACCGTCTCCTCCGGAACAGGGATGTCGAAGTACTCGCCGTACATCTCCTGCTGCGGGATCACGATGGGGCTCGGAACGCCCTGCGCGATCGGATGCGTCGGCGCGATGGTCCAGACCAGCTCGCGGTCCTGGTCGTTGCGCCACTTCAGCGAGCACGTCGTGCCCATCAGCGCCTGGAAGATCTTGGAGTAGTGGCCGGAGTGCAGCACCAGGATCCCCATCCCCTCCTGCACGTGCCGCAGTACGCGCTGCACCACCTCGTCCGACACCTCGCCATGGGCGATGTGCCCCCACCACAGCAGCACGTCGGTGCGGGCGAGCGCCTCCTCGCTCAGTCCGTGCTCGGGCTCGGGGAGCGTCGCGGTGCGCACCGCGACCGCGTCGCCGAGCGACTCGGCGAGGCCGTCGGCGATCACGCGGTGGATGCCCTCGGGGTAGTGCTTCATGACCGTCTCGTCGCCGCGGGTCTCGTGGCGGAACTCGTTCCAGACCAGGACCTCGACGGGACCGGTCGGGGCGTTCGCGGTCGTCGTCTCGAGAGCGCTCACGCGACCTCCACCTCCTTCTTCTCGGCGGCCGAGCGGTAGATCGCGTCGATCACGCGACTGCGGTGCAGCGCGTACTCGCCGTAGTGGCCGGAGTAGCGGGGCTCGCCGGCCGCGGCGTCGGCTCCCGCGGCGATCGCGTCGAGGAACTCGGCGATCACCGAGCGGTGGTGGCCCGACGGCACCGGGATGCTGGGGCGCGAGGTGGTGGGGGCGCCGGCGACTTCGGAGTAGAGCGTGACGGTGCCCTCGGTCGCGTAGTCGGCGACGTGCAGGCGGGCGCCGCCCGCGGATCCGAGGAGCTCGACCTCGATGTCCTCGTCGACCTTGGAGTAGCTGGCCCAGGACGCGTCGAGCTGGAGGCTGCGTCCGTTGTCCAGGCGCAGGAGCGCGCTCGAGAAGTCCTCCACCTCGAAGGCGTGGGTGCCGGTCGCGGCGACACCGTACGGGCGGCCGCCGCGTCCGGAGCGCCCGATCTCGCCGTACGCGACGGCCGAGACGCTGGTGACGCGCGGCTCGTCGAGCAGGTGCAGGGCGATGTCGAGGACGTGCGAGCCGAGGTCGATCAGCGGACCGCCGCCGGCCAGGGCCTTGCTCGTGAACCAGGAGCCGATGCCCGGGATGCCGGTGCGCCGCTGCCAGCTGGCGCGCGCGTGGTAGACGTCGCCGAGCGGAGCGTCGTCGAGGTAGCGGCGCAGGTAGGCGACATCCGCGCGGCGGCGGTGGTTGTAGGCGATCTCGAGCACGCGGTCGGCCGCCCGCGCGGCCTCGACCATCTCGGCGGCGAGGTCGGCGGTGGTCGCGAGCGGCTTCTCGCAGAAGACGTGCTTGCCGCTCTCGAGCGCGGCCACCGCGATGGGGTGGTGCAGGTGGTTCGGCACGCCGATCGAGACGACGTCGAGGTCGTCGCGGGCGACGAGGTCCTCCCAGTCGGAGTAGAGGTCGGGGACGTCGCGCGTCGCGCCGAGTTCGCGCAGGCGCGCCTCCTCCTGACCGGCGAGGGCGACGACCCGCGCCCCCGGCAGGGCCTGGAAGGCGTCGAGATGGGTGGTGCCGGCGAAGCCGAGGCCGACGACGCCGACCCGGAGCTCGGGGGTGATCTCTGTCATGCTCGAAGCCTAGTCGAATTGATTCGAGTGCTGGATAAACTCCGCGCGGCGGGCGGAGGGACGACGAGGGTCCGGGGCGTCACGGCGGTGGCTCGAGCAGCGGCCAGCGGCGCTCCCACTTGCTTATCGAGTAGGCCGCGGAGCGGCCGTATCGAGATCCGCGCGGCCTGGGCACGGGGGTCTCGATACGCGGCCTGCGGCCGCTACTCGACCAGCAGGAGGGCCTGCGGCCGCCGCTCGACCAGCAGGAGGGCCTGCGGCAGTTGCTCGACCAGCAGGTGGAGGGGGCGCAGGTCCTGCCGCGGTCCGCGAATCGTCGCGGACCGCGGCAGGAC
>NZ_JAMRYM010000158.1:0-4764 GCF_023743255.1 Rathayibacter rubneri
CTCCTCGCCGGCGATTCGGGTGGCCGACGGGGCGCGGGCGGGAGCGCGTCGATTCGGGCGACGCTCGGGATGCTCCTGCCGTCGCTCCGAACGGCCCGGGGGCACGGCGGCGCGACTCGATCACGCTACCGAAAGTCGATGCGTATGCATAGAGCCGGAGGGCGCGCGTCGTGGATCGACGGACGGCCGGCCCGGCGGTCCGGGCTCAGCGGCCGTCGCGGCGGAAGCGGGCCTCGCGGAACGCGAGGTGGATGCCCAGCCCCGTGATCCCGAGGGCGAACGCGGCGAGGAGCGGGAAGAAGGCGATCTCGGTACCGGCTCCGTAGGCGAACGCCGAGACCAGGAGGAGGACGACGGCGACGGCGATGACGACTCCGCCCGCGATCTCCCCGGTGCTCGCGGTCGAGGGCCCTCCATCGGTCATGGAGCCAGCCTGCGCCCCCGGACGCGAGGGAGCAAGCGCGCGAGGACGGGTTCGGGTGACGCTCGGGTGAACATCCCGCCGGGTCCTCGGCGCGGCCCTGAGGGCCGACCTGCTGGCGGTATCGGGTCTCGATACGCCCCTTCGGGGCTACTCGACCAGCAAGGGGGAGGAGTGCGGGGCTCGAGACGCCGCATCGGGCGGGCGCGGTGGGCGCGCGGCACGCTGGACGGCGCGCGGGGGTACCGCGAGGATGAGCGCATGCGGAGGCGAGGAGCGGGGGCGGCGATCGCGGCGGTGATCGCGGCCGCGGTGCTCGCTGGCTGCGCACCGGCCGAAGCGTGCCCCGGGTGGAGCACGACGCTCACGATCAGCGTGGAGGGGCCGGGGAGCGGCTCCGTCGCGGACGTGCGGCTGTGCTCCGGCGACGTGTGCTCACGGCCCGACGCGGTGACTCCCGACGGCGCGCCCTCGTACCCGGTCGCGCGCGACGACGACGGGCGCTGGGTGTTCGAGGTGGGCACTGCGCCTCCGGACGACGCGACGGTGACGATCGCGGACCGCGCGGGCGAGGTGCTGATCGAGCGGGAGCAGCCGCTGTCGTGGCGGCTGCTCGGCGAGCCGGAGGGGCCGGAGTGCGGGTGGCGCGCGCAGTCGCGGACGCTCGTGATCGCGGTGCCGGAACCGCGCGGCTCCGTGTTCGGGACGCGATAGAGCGCTCCCACGAAGGCCCGGTCCCGGGTGCTAGCGTCGCCCGGACGACCTGTGCCGCATCGAGGCGGCACCCCCACGAGAAGGCGACCCATGACCGTGACGCTCCCCGCCCCGCGACCGATCGACCCCGGCTCCGTGCCGGCGCTGCGCTGGGGCGTGATCGGCACCGGCATCGCCGCCCGCTTCGTGCACGCGATGCACGAGCACACCGCTCAGCGCGCGGTCGCGGTCACCGCCCGCGACGCCGGGAAGACCCGGGCGTTCGCCCAGCAGCACGGCATCCCGACGGTCCACGACTCGGTCGAGGCGCTTCTCGCGGACGAGACCGTCGACGTCGTGTACGTCGCCACTCCGCACCCGCTGCACCACGACCAGGCGCTCGCCGCGATCGCGGCCGGCAAGCACGTGCTGATCGAGAAGCCGATCGCGATGTCGGAGCGCGAGGCGCGTGCGATCACCGACGCCGGGCGCGCGGCCGGAGTGCTCGTGATGGAGGCGATGTGGACGCGCTACCTGCCGCAGGCCGACGTGATCCGCCAGGTGCTCGAGAGCGGGGTGCTCGGCGAGGTGCGCCTGGTGCGCGCCGACTTCGGATTCCTGATGCCCTTCCTCCCGGAGCACCGGCTGTGGAACCGAGAGCTCGGCGGAGGCGCGCTGCTGGACGCCGGCGTGTACCCGATCTCGTTCGCCTCGTCGGTGATCGGGGCGCCATCCCGGATCACCGCCTCCGGCACCGTCAACCAGCAGACGGGCGTCGACGCGAGCGCCGATCTGCTGCTCGAGACGGAGTCGGGCGCGCGGGCGCTGCTGTCGACCTCGCTCGAGGCGTCGCTGCCCGTCGAGGCGCTCGTCGTCGGATCCCGGGGCCGCCTGCTCGTGCACAGCCCCTTCTTCGGTCCGAGCGGACTCACCCTCACGCTCGGCGGCCTCGGCGGCGACGAGTCCGCGACCTGGATCGACGAGAGCCACGCCGAGGTGCACGACGGACTCGCGCACCAGGCCACGGCCTTCGCCTCCTACGTCGGGCAGGGGCTCGTCGAGTCGCCGGTGCACCCGCACCACGAGGTCGTCTCGGTGATGGCGACCATCGACGACGCCCGTCGGCAGGTGTCGGAGGAGATCGCTCCCGGTGCGGCGCTCCGGCACACCGTCGCGTTCTCGCTCGTGCACCCGGCGGGCTCCGCCGAGGAGGCGGAGTTCCTCGCGAGCGCGCGTCGCCTCCTCACCGGGATCCCGGGGGTCGAGGACTTCACCGTGAGCAGGCAGGTCAGCCCGAAGAGCGACCTGGCCTGGCAGTTCTCGATGGTCTTCGCCGACCGGGCGGCGTTCGCGGCGTACGACGCGCATCCGGAGCACGTCGGCTTCGTGCAGGAGCGCTGGCTGAGCGAGGTCGCCGACTTCCAGGAGCTCGACCTCGAGGCTCAGGCGGGCTGACCGGCCAGCACGCGCGCGTACACCGCGAGGTAGTCGTCGACCATCCGCTCCACGGCGAAGCGGCGGCGCGCCACCGCCCGGATCGCACCGCGGTCGAGCCGTGCCGCCCGCTCGAGGGCGGCGACGGCCTCGGCCGCCGAGTCGACCACGAAGCCGGTCACCCCGTCGTCGACGACCTCGGGCATCGAGCCGCGCCGGTAGGCGATCACCGGGGTGCCGCACGCCAGGGCCTCGACGACCGACAGCCCGAAGGGCTCGTCGAAGCCGATCGGATGCAGGAGGGCGGCGGCTCCCGAGAGCACGCGGGCGCGCTCCTCGGGGCCGACGGAGCCGCGGTACTCGACCCGGTCGCCGTCGACGAAGGGCTCGACCTCGTCGCGCCAGTAGCGCTCGTCCTGCACGAGGCCGCAGATCACGAGCCTGCGCCCGGCGCTCGCCGCGATCCGCACCGCCTCGGCGGTCCCCTTGTCGGGATGGATGCGCCCGAGGATCACCAGGTCGTCGCGCACATCGGCACCCGGTTCCGGGAACGCGTCGACGTCGATCCCGTGGTGCACGGTGGCGGTGTAGTCGAGGTCGGACGAGCGGTCGCTGTCCGAGATCGAGACGAGGTGCGCGGTCAGCGGATGCCGGAGGGCCTCGA
The DNA here is from genome assembly GCF_023743255.1 of Rathayibacter rubneri. Classification (NCBI taxonomy): domain Bacteria; kingdom Bacillati; phylum Actinomycetota; class Actinomycetes; order Micrococcales; family Microbacteriaceae; genus Rathayibacter; species Rathayibacter rubneri. The sequence continues at coordinate 3,213 of NZ_JAMRYM010000158.1, forward strand.
GGTAGGCCGGCAGGATGCCGGAGCCGGAGAAGCCGTGCACGGTCGTGACCAGCGGCACCGTCCACTGCGCGGCCAGCGACAGCGGCAGCCAGTCGAGGTGGTTGTGCACGAGATCCAGGCCCAGCTCCCGCGAGCGGGCGAGCACGTGCGCGATGTGCAGCGACTCCGAGACGCGGCCGTCGACCGGCTCGACCGACTCGGCGTAGCCGACGGGGGTGCGCGCCTCGAGCCGGGCGCGGGTGACGGAGTCGCCGGTGGCGAAGAGCGTCACGTCGACTCCGCGCCGCACGAGTCCCTCGGTGAGCAGGCTCGTCACCTGCTCCCACGGTCCGTAATGCCGCGGAGGGGTGCGCCAGGCGATCGGGGCGAGCATCCCGATCCGGAGCGGTGCTGTCACCCCGCGTCCGCCACGAGCCGGGCGATCGGAGCGAGCGGCGCTCCCGTGCGGGTCGGCAGCACGGCGGCGCGGCGCACCACGAGCGAGGTGTGCAGGGCCGCGATCGTCGACTCGGCTCCGCGGTTCTCGTTGCGGCCGCGTCGCTCGAGGCCGTCGAAGCCCGCTCCGGTCGCGGCGTCGAGCATGACGGTGCTCGAGTCGTTCGTCCCCTGGAACCAGGCCCAGCACGAGTCGAGGCCGTCGCGCCAGCGCGGGTCCTCCTCGAGGGTCAGCGCGCGGGCGCAGGCCGCCGCGATCGCCGCCACCTCGATCGGCTGCTGATCGAAGAGGGCCTCGTGCTCCGAGGGACCGCGACCTCCGACTCCGGCGACCGAGAGGTGGCCGTCGTGCGACTCCACAGCCAGGAGGAACGCCAGGGCGCGGAAGCCCTGTGCGAGGAGCACCGGGTCGCCGAGCGCCGCTCCCGCGGCGAGGAGCGCCTCCGGGATGCAGCCGTTGGCGTACCGGAGCCGGGGCTCCGGCCACGGCCAGTGGTCGCCCGACCCGCGCGCGAGCAGCGGGGCGGCGTCGGCCAGGAGCAGCGTCGCCGCCGCCGAGTGCGGCCGCACCTCGCAGACCTCGGCCGCGCCGAGCACGGCGAAGGTCATCGCGCGGAGGTCGGGAGAGCGCTGCTCGGCCAGACGGAGGAAGAGCCGCATCGCCCGCCGGCGGGTGAGGGGCAGCTCGGCGTGCACCACGGTGACGCCCGCGGCCCAGACGCTCCGGCCCCACCAGTCGCCGACCGACGCGTCGTCGGTGAGGACGCCGTCGGAGCCCATCCGGTTGTGGACCGAGCCGTCCGCGGCGGTGGCGTGCTCGAGGAACCGCAGGTACTGCTCCGTCAGCCTCCGGGTCAGGAACGACTGCTCGGGCTCCTGCACCACGACGATCAGGGCGCGCGAGACGTCGTCGACGCAGTAGCCGTGCTCGGGGCGGGGCGCGTCGAGCAGCGCGTGCTCGAAGAGGCCCCGGTCGTCGGTCAGCGCGTCGAGGTGGGCGTAGGGGAGGGGCGGTCCGGTCACGCCGCACGCTCGACGCGCCCCGCCCCGAGCACGGCTACTGCGTCGACGACGTCTCGCGCGCCCTGATCGTCGTGGTGCAGGAGCCCGAGCAGTC
>NZ_JAMRYM010000159.1:0-4617 GCF_023743255.1 Rathayibacter rubneri
GAGGTGCTGCTCCTCGCGGGGCCGCAGGGCGCGCCGGCCGCGGCGCTGCTGCCCGGCCCGACGAGCGTGCGCACCTGGTGGTGCCCCTGGATCGGCGACGCGTCGCGCCCGGTCGACAGCGACCTCGTGGAGGAGCTGCGGGCGATCGTCGAGGAGTTCGCCCCCGACGAGGCCGTGATCCTCACCTCCTTCCACCAGTCGCCCCTCCCGCTCGCGCTGCTGCTGCGCCTGGCGGGCGTCGAGCGGATCAGCGGCACCTCCGTCGACTTCGCCGGCGCGCTGCTCGACGTGCGGCTCGTGCCGGGCGAGACCCTCGAGGAGGACCAGCCCGAGCCGGAGCGCGCGCTCGCCATCGCGGCGGCGGCCGGCTTCGCCCTGCCCGAGGGCGACGACGGACGCCTGCGCGTGCGCCGCGAGGGCGTCCTGCCCGCCGCACTCGAGGGAGTCGGCCCCTACGTGGTCGTCCACCCCGGAGCGGCGGTGCCCGCGCGAGCCTGGCCCGCGGCGAACGCGGCGCGCGCCGTCGAGCTGCTCGCGGACGAGGGCTTCGCCGTCGCGGTGACGGGAGGCCCCGGCGAGCGGGCGCTCACCGCCGAGGTGGCCGGAACCCGCGGGATCGACCTGGGCGGCGCGACCGACTTCGCCGGCGCCGCCGAGGTGCTCGCCCGCGCCGAGGTCGTCGTCAGCGGCAACACCGGTCCGGCGCACCTCGCCGCCGCCGTCGGCACTCCGGTCGTCAGCCTGTTCGCCCCGGTCGTCCCCGCGATCCGCTGGGCGCCCTACGGCGTGCCCGTGGAGCTGCTGGGCGACCAGGGCGCCGCGTGCGCCGGCTCCCGCGCCCGGGTCTGCCCGGTGCCCGGCCATCCGTGTCTGGCGGGGGTGAGCGCCGAGGAGGCGGTCGCCGCCGTCCTTCGACTCCGCGCCCTCGGGCGCACCACCACGACCACGACGGAGGCGATGGCATGAGGATCCTCCTCTGGCACGTGCACGGCGGCTGGGCGGACGCGTTCGTCCGCGGCGACCACGAGTACCTGCTCCCCACCACGGACGCCCGCGACGGCTGGGGCCTGGGCACCGGCGGACGCGACTGGCCGAACGCGATCGAGATCGCCCCCGAGGACCTGCGCGACGCCGACGTCGACGTCGTCGTGCTCCAGCGTCCCGAGGAGCTCGCCGAGGCCGAGCGCCTGCTGGGCCGGCGCCTCGGCCGCGACGTGCCCGCCGTGTACGTCGAGCACAACACCCCGCGCGGGGACGCGCCGACCAGCCGGCACCCGCTGGCCGACCGCGACGACCTTCTCCTGGTGCACGTCACACACTTCAACGCGCTGATGTGGGACACGGGCTCGACCCCCACCACGGTGATCGAGCACGGGATCCACGACCCCGGTCCCCTCTACACGGGCGAGCTCGCGCACTTCGGCGTCGTGATCAACGAGCCGGTGCGGCGCAACCGCGTCACCGGCACCGATCTGCTGCCCCGGTTCGCCCAGGTCGCTCCGCTGGACGTCTTCGGGATGAAGACCGAGGGCCTGGCCGAGCTGCCCGGCTTCCCGGAGGGCCGGCTCGACGTCCTCGGCGACGTGCGCACGAGCGAGATGCACGCGCAGCTCGCCCGTCGCCGCGTCTACCTGCACCCCTTCCGCTGGACCTCGCTCGGCCTGGCGCTCCTCGAGGCGATGCACCTGGGCATGCCGGTCGTCGCGCTCGAGACGACCGAGGCCGGTCGCGCCGTCCCGCCCGGTGCGGGAGCCGTCTCGAACGACCTCGACGAGCTCGCGGCCGCCGCTCGCGAGCTGATCGCGGATCCGGAGCGCGCTGCCGCCGCCGGGGCGATCGCCCGCGAGAGCGTCCTCGAGCGCTACGGACTCCCCCGGTTCCACCGGGACTGGGACGAGGTCCTCTCCGATCGTCCGGGCCGCACCGGCCGGACGCTCACCGCCGCAGGGACCCGAGGAGGGAGCACCCGATGAAGCACACCACCACCACCCGACCGCTCGCGATCGCGATGGTCTCCGAGCACGCCAGCCCGCTGGCGACACTCGGCGGCGTCGACGCGGGCGGCCAGAACGTGCACGTCGCCGCCCTCGCCGACGCGCTCGCCCGCCGCGGCCACCGCGTGACCGTCTACACCCGGCGCGACGACCCCTCCCTCCCCCGGCGCGTGCCGTTCACCTCCGGAGTCGAGGTCGTGCACATCGACGCCGGACCGGCCGCCAAGGTGTCCAAGGACAAGCTGCTCCCCTTCATGGGCGACTTCGCCGTCGACCTCGCGAACGACTGGCTCGACTCGCGCCCCGATCTCGTGCACAGCCACTTCTGGATGTCCGGGGTCGCCGCGCTCGACGCGTCCGAGCGGGTGGAGCGCGCCACCGGCCGCCGCGTGCCCGTGTTCCACACCTTCCACGCGCTCGGAGTCGTCAAGCGCCGCCAGCAGGGCGCGCTGGACACGAGCCCGGAGGAGCGTGCCTGGCTGGAGCCGGGCGTCGGCCAGAAGGCGGACGGCATCGTGGCCACCTGCTCCGACGAGGCCTTCGAGCTCAAGGGGCTCGGCGTGCCGACGAGCAGCATCTCGGTCGTGCCGTGCGGAGTGGACCTCGAGCGCTTCTCCCCCGACGGCCCCGTCGCCGAGAAGACCCGCCCGATCCGCCTGATGAGCATCGGCCGGCTCGTGCCCCGCAAGGGCATGGGCCACGCGATCGAGGCGCTCGCGCACCTGGTGCGCGACGGCCACGACGCCGAGCTGGTCATCGTCGGCGGCTCCGGCTCGGGCGACGCCCTCGCGGCCGATCCCGAGTACCAGCGCTTGCACGGCGTGGCGGAGGGCCTCGGAGTCGCCGACCGCGTCCACCTCGTGGGGCAGCTGTCGCAGACCGAGATGCCGGCGATGCTCCGCTCGGCCGACATCGTCGTCTGCGCACCCTGGTACGAGCCGTTCGGCATCGTGCCGCTGGAGGCGATGGCGTGCGGCCGGCCGGTCGTCGCGTCCTCCGTCGGCGGGCTCATCGACACGGTCGTCGAGGACGTGACCGGGGTGCACGTGCCGCCCCGCGATCCGCAGGCCCTCGCCTCGGCCCTCTCGGCGCTGATCGCCGACCCCGAGCGCGCCCGCGCGTACGGCGCCGCCGGCCGCGAGCGCGTCGAGTCGCGCTACTCGTGGGACCGCGTCGCCGCGGACACCGAGCGCGCCTACCTCGCCACTCTCGCCGGACTCGGCGACGGGGAGGCCGTCCTGACCGGCGCCCCCCGCACCTCCCACACCTCGAACACCCGGAAGGCGGCTCCTCGACGATGAGCATCGACACCGTGCTGGACACCCCGACGGACGCCGCCCGGCGGATCGTCGACGACCACATCGCCCGCTCGCTCGACGTCGTCGCGCAGCTGGAGCGGCACTCCGAGCAGATCGTCCTCTGGGGCGTCGAGCTCGCCGACCGCCTGCACTCGGGCGCGCGGCTGCTCGCGGCCGGCAACGGCGGCTCGGCGGCCGAGGCCCAGCACCTGACGGCCGAGCTGGTCGGCCGCTTCGACGGCGACCGGATCCCCTTCTCGGCGATCTCGCTGCACGCCGAGACCTCGAGCCTGACGGCGATCGGGAACGACTACGGATTCGACCACGTCTTCGCCCGCCAGGTCACGGCGCACGCGCGCAGCGGCGACGTCGTCGTGCTGCTCTCGACCAGCGGCCGCAGCGCCAACCTGCTCCACGCGGCCGAGGCCGCCCGCGCGGCGGGAGCCCGCACCTGGGCGCTGACCGGCGACGGGCCCAACCCGCTGACCGACGCGTGCGACGAGGCGATCGCGCTCGAGGGCCACGGCTCGAACGTGCAGGAGGCGCAGCTCGTGCTCGTGCACGCGCTCTGCCGGGCCTTCGAGCACCGCATCCGCGTCCGCACGGGAGCCGCCGCGTGAGCGCGCGCCTGCGGATCGCCGTGGTCGGCGACGTGATGCTCGACGTCGATCTCTCGGGCCCCGCCGAGCGGCTGAGCCCCGACGCACCGGTGCCCGTCGTCGACGTCTCGACGCGCGGCGTGCGCGCCGGCGGTGCCGGGCTCGTCGCGCGGATGCTCGCCCGCGACGGGCACGACGTCACCCTCGTGACGGCGCTGGCCGACGACTCCGACGCCGACGTGGCCGAGCTGCGCGGGGCCCTCGGCGGGATCCGCCTGATCGCGGGCCCCTCCGGAGCGCCGACGCCCGTCAAGACCCGCGTCGCCGCCTCCGGCCAGGCCGTCGTGCGGTTCGACCGCGGCTGCGAGCGCCCGCCGGTCCCGACCGTCACCGACGGCATGCTGGAGGCCCTCCGGGACGTCGACGCCGTCGTCGTCGCCGACTACGGCCGCCGCCTGACCGAGGACGAGTCGCTCCGTGCGGCGCTCGACGCGCTCGCGGTCCCCCTGGTGTGGGATCCGCACCCGCGCGGCACCGCTCCCGTCGCGGGCACGACGCTCGCGACTCCGAACCTCGCCGAGGCGACCGGGTTCTCGGGAGCGAGCGGACGCGGCGTCACCCTCGCCGAGACGGCCGCCACCACCCTGCTCGAGCGCTGGGGCTGCGGCGCCGTCGCGGTGACCATGGGCGGCAGCGGGGCGCTCGTGCGCTCGCGCGGAGCCGGTG
>NZ_JAMRYM010000160.1:0-4462 GCF_023743255.1 Rathayibacter rubneri
GCCGGGGAACCCGCTCGCGGCGAGCAGCGCCGCGAGCGGGTTCCCCGGCAGCGCGATCACGAGCGCGCCTCCCGGCAGCACCGCGAGCATCGTGGGGTGCCCGGGACGCATGTCGACGCCGTCGACCAGCACCGTGGCGCCGACCAGGGTCAGCGCCCGTCGCACCGAGTCCGCCCGGGAGCGCCCGGTACCGCCGGTCGTCAGACGGATCGGCGCCGTCCCCGCCGAGAGCCGCGCGGCGATCGCGTGGTCGTCGTCGCCGAGCCGGTCGATGTCGCCCACTGCGCCTCCGACGCCCTCGACGAACGGGGGGAGGAGCGGAGTGAACGCGTCGCGGACCCGGCCGGCCACGGGCGCCCCCTCGGTGTCGATCTCGTCGCCGGTGAGGAGGAGGTCCACGAGGCAGGGTCGACGCACGTCGACGCGGTCGACGCCCGCGACGGCGAGCAGCGCGAGGTGGGCCGGAGTGAGGCGGGTCCCGGCGCCGACCAGCAGCGTGCCGGCCGGTGCCTCGTCCCCGGCGCGGCGCACGTGACGCCCGTGCGGCAGGACCGCGGAGCTCGAGAGCACGCCGTCGCTCACGACGCCCTGCTCGGTGGGCACGACCGCGTCGCACCAGTCCGGCACGACGCCGCCCGTGACGATCCCCGTGGCGACCCCGTCGGCGAGCCGCCAGGGCCCCGCGCCGCGCACGGCCCAGCCGTCCATCGCCGACGAGTCGTAGTGGGGGAGCGGACGGGTCGCCGCGACGCTTCCGGCGAGCACCGCTCCGCGCGCGGCGAGGAGCGGGACCTCGACGACCGGCCCGACGGCGACGGCGTCCGCGGCGCGCCGCCGGGCGTCGTCCCAGTCGGTCGCCTCGTGCCGGTGCGCGCTCATCCCCTCATTCTGGCCGGGAGCGGGGCGGGGCCCGTGTCGCGCGGACCCCGCCGGTCGCTCAGCCGAGGTACCCGTTGGGGTTCAGCACGAACTTCTTCGCCGCGCCCTTGTCGAAGTCCGCGTAGCCGCGCGGAGCCTCGTCGAGGGTGATCGCGGTGGCCTGCACCGCGTCGGCGATGTGCACCCGGTCGTGCAGGATCGCCATCATCAGCTGGCGGTTGTACTTCATCACCGGGCACTGGCCCGTCGTGAAGGACAGCGACTTCGCCCAGCCGAGCCCCAGCCGGATCGAGAGCGAGCCCTCCTTCGCCGCGTCGTCCACTCCGCCCGGGTCGCCGGTGACGTAGAGGCCGGGGATGCCGAGCGCGCCGCCCGCCGCCGTGATCGACATCAGCGAGTTGAGCACCGTCGCCGGCGCCTCCTGGTGCGAGTCGGGCCCGTTGCCGTGCGCCTCGAAGCCCACCGCGTCGACTCCGCAGTCGACCTCCGGCACACCGAGGATCTGCTCGATCTGCCCGGCGGGATCGCCCTTCGAGACGTCGACGGTCTCGCAGCCGAAGGAGCGCGCCTGCGCGAGCCGCTCCTCGTTGAGGTCCGCGACGATGACGACCGCGGCTCCCAGCAGCTGGGCGCCGACGGCCGCAGCGAGGCCCACCGGACCGGCGCCCGCGACGTAGACGGTGGAGCCGACGCCGACGCCCGCGGTGACCGCGCCGTGGAAGCCGGTCGGGAAGATGTCCGAGAGCATCGTGAGGTCGAGGATCTTCTCGAGCGCCTGGTCGCGGTCGGGGAAGACGAGCAGGTTCCAGTCCGCGTAGGGCACCATCACGTACTCGGCCTGGCCGCCGACCCAGCCGCCCATGTCGACGTAGCCGTAGGCGCTGCCCGGGCGGTCGGGGTTCACGTTCAGGCAGATGCCGGTCTTGCGCTCCTTGCAGTTGCGGCAGCGGCCGCAGGCGATGTTGAACGGCACCGAGACGATGTCGCCGACCTTCACGAACTCGACGTCCGGGCCGACTTCGACGACCTCGCCGGTGATCTCGTGACCGAGGACCAGGTCGGAGGGGGCGGTCGTGCGACCGCGGACCATGTGCTGGTCGGATCCGCAGATGTTGGTCGACACGGTGCGCAGGATCGCGCCGTGCGGCAGCTTCCGGCCGATGTTGGCCGGGTTGACGCCCGGCCCGTCCTTCAGCTCGAAGGTCGGGTAGTCGATGTCGATGACCTCGACGACTCCGGGGGACTTGTAGGCGACGGCTCTGTTGCCCGACATGGGTGCTCCTTCAGCGCAGCGACCGCGGAGCGCTCGCCCCGCGGGAGCCCTGGCGCCGCGCGGTGATCCGGCCGCGGCGTCGGGGCTCGATCTCACCGTACGCCCGCAGTCTGGAGCGGGATCGAGCGTCGGGGAGTACCGTGTCAGGAGTCGTGTGCGCGGTCCCGGATCGCGCCGCTCGCGGTGGCCAGCGCGGTGGCGAGCGCCTCCGCCCCGCCGCCCTGCAGACCCGCCGCGTACCCCGCGAGGAACGTCGTCAGCGGAGCCGCCGGTCGCACGACTCCGTGCGCCGCGTCGCCCGCCAGGGCGAGCAGCGCGTCGCGCCCGATCGGGACCTCGCCCAGGCCCAGGGCGGTGCACAGCTCGTCCCACCACTCGCGGAGCACGTCGTCGGTGGGCCGGTCGTGGGTCGTCTCGTCCATCCGCTCATTCTGGGGGGACGGACGGCGGCACGTCGATGCCGTGCCGCCGGGCGTCGTCCGGGCCGTCGACATCGGCGGTGGCCTCGGCGGGCACGGCCACGAGTGCCACCGCGAGACCGCGCAGCAGTGCGCGCACCGGGGCGCCGTCCGGGCTGCCGAGCGCGTCGAGCGCCCGGACGAGCGACCGCGTCCTGTGCAGGCCCAGCAGCTGCTGGGCCCGGCCGTCGGCGTCGACGGCGAGGAGGGAGTCGGAATCGGCGCTCGCCGCTTCCGCGAGCAGCCGCTGGACAGCGGCGGCGGGCGAGACCAGGTCCGCGGCGAGCACGAGCACCCACTCCGGGGCCGCGGGCCGCTCGAGCCGGGGGAGTGCGGCGGCGAGCCCGGCGACCGGCCCGCCGAACGGAGGGTCCTCCTGCACGAGCAGGGCCGCTCCCGCCTCCGAGGACAGCCGCGCCGGTCCGGCCACGACGATCCGCTCGGCGCCCTCGACGGCCACCAGCGCCGCGGCGAGGAGGGTCGCCCCGCGGTGCACCAGCAGCGGCTTGGTCGCACCGCCGAGGCGGCGCCCTCGTCCTCCGGCGAGCACGACGGCGTCGAAGCGGAGGAGGGGCGCGGGGTCCGTCACGCTCCGAGGCTACGCGGGCCCCGCCCCGGCGACCCCGCTCCGGTGTCGGAGGTCGCGGCTACTCTGTACAGGTGGTAGCAGCCCTGTATCGCCGGTACCGGCCCGAGACGTTCGCCGAGATGATCGGCCAGTCGCAGGTGACCGATCCGCTCATGACGGCCCTGCGCACCAACCGCGTCAATCACGCCTATCTCTTCAGCGGGCCGCGCGGCTGTGGCAAGACCACGTCGGCCCGCATCCTCGCCCGCTGCCTGAACTGCGCGCAGGGACCGACCGACACGCCCTGCGGTGTCTGCGACAGCTGTGTCGAGCTCAGCCGCGAGGGCCAGGGCTCGCTCGACGTCGTCGAGATCGACGCCGCGAGCCACAACGGAGTCGACGATGCGCGCGACATCCGCGAGCGCGCGGTGTTCGCGCCCGCTCGCGACCGCTTCAAGATCTTCATCCTCGACGAGGCGCACATGGTCACGCCGCAGGGCTTCAACGCGCTGCTCAAGATCGTCGAGGAGCCGCCGGAGCACGTGAAGTTCATCTTCGCGACGACCGAGCCCGACAAGGTGATCGGCACCATCCGCTCGCGCACCCACCACTACCCGTTCCGCCTGGTCCCGCCGGCGCAGATGCTCGACTACACGCAGGAGCTCTGCGAGCGCGAGGGCGTCGGCGTCGCCGCGGGCGTCCTGCCGCTCGTCGTCCGCGCGGGCGGCGGCTCGGTCCGCGACACGCTGTCGCTGCTCGATCAGCTGATGGCAGGGTCCGAGGCCGACACCGTCGAGTACGAGCGCGCCGTGGCGCTGCTCGGCTACACGCACGGCGCCCTCCTCGACGAGGTGATCGACGCGCTCGCCGAGCACGACTCCGCCGAGGCGTTCGGAGCGGTCGACCGGGTCATCCAGACCGGTCAGGACCCGCGGCGCTTCGTCGACGACCTCCTCGAGCGGCTCCGCGACCTGATCGTCGTGGCCGCGACCGGAGCGGCGGCCGCCGCGGTGCTGCGCGGGGTCTCGCAGGACGAGCTCGACCGCATGGCGGGCCAGGCCCGGGCGCTCGGCCTCGCCGAGCTCTCCCGCGTCGCCGACCTGGTCAACGACGCCCTCACCGAGATGACCGGCGCCACCTCGCCGCGCCTGCACCTCGAGCTGATGATCGCGCGCGCCCTGGTGCTCGGCGGCGCCCCGTCCGCCGGCGAGCACCAGGGCGCGCGCGATCATCAGCTCGAGGTGCAGGCGCGGCGAGGTGGCGCCGGTCATCTCGGTGAGGGCG
>NZ_JAMRYM010000161.1:0-4418 GCF_023743255.1 Rathayibacter rubneri
GGCGCCGCCCCGCCCCGCGCGACGGGGGAGAGGCGGCGCTCGCCGCGGTCGTCGAGCTGCTGGCCGAGCTCCGCGCCGTCGACCCCTTCGTGCGCCTCGAGGCCGAGAACGCACTGCACCGGATGCGGACGCTCTGCCGGCGGCTGCGGAGCGTGCTCGCCGCCTCCCGCTCGGTCCTGGACCGCAGTGCCACCGACCCGATCCGCGACGAGCTGCGCTGGCTCGGTGGAGTCCTCGGCGCCGCGCGGGACGAGGAGGTGCTGGGGGCCCGCCTGCGCGCCGGTCTCGCCGCCGCCGCCGAGCAGCTGCCCGCGGCCGCCGTGCCGGAGTCGAGCCTCCTGGTCGACATCGAGGGCCGGCACGGTGTCGCGCTCCGCCGCGTCGCCCGAACGCTGCGCGGCGGCCGGTACCTCGACCTGCTGGCGTCGCTCGACGAGCTGATCGGCGACCCGCCGAGGACCGCGAAGGCGGGCTCGAGCGCTCGGAAGCTGGTGAAGCGGTCGCTGAAGAAGGAGCTGTCGCGTCTGGAGACGGCGCGGAGCGGACCGGATCGGCACGAGGTCCGCAAGGCGGCGAAGCGGCTGCGCTACGTCGCCGAGGCGTGGCGCTCGGTCGTCCCCTCCGCGGTCGGCTCCCGCGCGCACCGGCTGGGGAGCACCGCGGAGGACATCGCGGACGCGCTGGGGGAGCAGCGCGACGCGCTCGCCGCCCGCCGCGCACTGGGCGAGCACTCTGCCCGTGCCGCCCGGCTCGGCGAGCCGGCCGCCGCGCTCGGCGTCGCGTTCGCCGAGGAGGGGCACCGGGCCCGGGACGCGCAGCGCGCCGCCGACGACGCCTTCGCGCGATTCGACTCGCTGTCAAGCTGATCCAGCGGTAACGCACGGGAAACAGGCGGCGGATAATGTGAATCATGCCTTCCGTCCGTGCTCTCCCGCCCCCGCTCCTGCGCCCCCGCCATTTCGACCGGGACGACGTCGTCGTCCACGCCGGTCTGTTCTCGCTGGTGAACTCGAGTACGACGCCGAAAGCAGCCTGGACCGAGGACCTGATCGCGATCGGCGAGGTGCTCGACGAGGCCGAGTTCCCCTACCGGCTGATCCGCGGTACCGACGGCGCTCCGTTCCTCGCGGTCGACCGCTCGCTCGGCACCGAGCTGGCGACCCTGCTGGCCCGCGCCTTCGCGACCGAGCCCTTCTACGTGAAGACCCTCGACAAGCGCGGCACTCCGCCGCACCTCATCGCCGAGGGCATGATCGCGCCGTACCCGCGCGCCCACGTCTTCTCGCTCTTCCGCCCCCGCGTCTCCTCCACCGGCTCGCTCCGCTACGGCGCCCGCAGCGGCGTGCGTCTCGAGCTGTGGAAGGTGGGCGAGGAGGAGATCATCACTCCCGCCGAGAACGCGCTCATGCGCAACAGCCTCCCCGTGGCCGAGGCCATCGACGCGCACGTCGAGGCCTACGGCCGCACCTGGCCGACCTTCGAGGGCATGTTCGAGCCGCTCGTCAGCGACATCCGCTTCGAGGTCGACATCGTCTTCTCGTGGGTCGACGGCACCGATCTCGAGTTCCAGCGCGCCCGAGCCGCCCGCATGGCCAGCTACGTGGTCGGCGAGGGCGACGACGCCCCCGCGCGCTTCCGCCAGATCGACGAGCTCAAGTACGCGCTGCGCAGCGTCTACATGTACGCGCCCTGGATCCGGCACATCTACATCGTCACCGACTCGCCCCGTCCCCGATGGCTCGACGAGCACCCCGACGTCACCCTCGTGCGCAGCGAGGACCACTTCCGCGATCTCTCGGTGCTGCCGACCCACAACTCGCACGCCGTCGAGAGCCAGCTGCACCGCATCCCCGGGCTCGCCGAGCACTTCCTCTACTCCAACGACGACATGTTCTTCGGGCGCCCGGTCGACCCGTCGATCTTCTTCTCGCCCGGAGGCATCACGAAGTTCATCGAGGCGACGACCCGCATCGGCATGGGCGACTCCAACGCCTCCCGGAGCGGCTTCGAGAACGCCGCACGCGTCAACCGGCGCCTGCTGCGCGAGCGCTTCGGCGCGATGACCACCCGTCACCTCGAGCACGCGGCGACGCCGCTGCGCAAGAGCGTCATGGCCGAGCTCGAGACCGAGTTCGAGCCCGAGTTCACCGCGACCGCCGCGAGCCGCTTCCGCTCCTCGAGCGACGTCTCGGTCACCAACTCGCTCTACCACTACTACGCGCTGATGACCGGGCGCGCGGTCGTGCAGGAGAACGCGAAGGTGAAGTACGTCGACACGACGATGCACCAGGGCCTGAAGGACATGAAGAAGCTGCTGAAGAACCGCGGCGTCGACTTCTTCTGCCTCAACGACGGCAGCTTCCCCGAGATCTCGGCCGAGGCGCGCACCAAGGCCGTCATCGGGTTCCTCGAGGAGTACTACCCCATCGCGGCTCCGTGGGAGCGCGAGGACTGACCGTGCTCTGGAGCGTCGGCGGCGCGGTCGTCGGACTGCTGCTGGGGATCGCGAGCTCGCTCGTGTTCCCCGGCATCGGGGTGGGAGCGGGCGTGGGCGTCGGGCTCGCGCTCGGTGCCGCGCTGGCCTTCGCCGGTCACCTGTTCGCCCGCGACCGGGCGCGGGGGCGCTCAAAGCGCTGAGGACGGGCGCGGCTCGTCCTGGGCCTCCCACCTTCGCTCGTCACGGCCTCCGCGCTGACGACGGAGTGGTCTCCGGCAGGAGAGGGCTCGGCGCGACGGACCTCGAGTCGGCGGAGCGGCGGATCGTTTCGAACGACCACGCGGTGGCCGGTTCGCTCTTGTGGAGAAGGGCTCTCACATCCCTCCTCCGAACGGAGGTGGATCGTCGTCGACCGGCAGTCTCCCGGAATCTGTGCTCTGGAAGGGCTGCGGCGGTGGCTCCGGCACTGTGGTGTGGTGTCGTCCGGTGGGGCTGGTCCAGTGGAGGATTCCGCCTGGTCGGTGGTGGACCTGCCAGGTGGTGGTGTGGCGGAGCCGGTGGTGGTGGCGGCAGAGGTGGGCGAGGTCGTCGGCGGCGGTCGATCCGTCGTGCTGCCACTCGATGCCGTGGTCGATGTCGCTGTCGCGGGCGGAGCGGGTGCAGCCGGGGAACCGGCAGGTGGCGTCGCGGTGGGCGAGGGCCGGCGGAGGTCTGCGGGGACGCGGTAGGCGGTGCGTCCGACGGAGAGGACCGCGCCGGTCTCGGGGTGGGTGAGGATGCGGGTGAAGGAGGGAGCGTCGGCGGCCAGGCGTCTGGCGGTGGCGGGGTCGATGGGTCCGTAGCCGTCGAGGACGCCGGGTTCGTCGGAGCGTCCGAGCAAGGTCAGGACGGGCACGGTGACGGAGACCCGCGGCCGCATGCCCCGCGGGACCGCCGTCGCGGGCGGGGAACCATCCGGGCCCGGCACGATCTCGCCGTCGAGAAGGAGCGCGGTGACGACATCGGCGCGCAGCTGCCCGAGGGTGCGCTCCTCCTCCGGCGCCTCGTGCAGGCTGCGGGCGGCGCGATCGATGCAGTCGAAGGCTCCGTGTGCGTCGGGTGCGGGGAGGTGCAGGTGCAGGTGCAGGGTGGCCATGCCGTCGAGGTCGCCGTCGAGCCACACGCCGCGGCGGACGGCGCACCGCACGTGGCGGTCGGTGAGCGACTCGGGGTGCAGGCGCTCGCGCAGCGACGGCAGCCGGCGCCGGAGCTGGGGAGGTGTGCACTCGCGAGCGAGAGGCGTTGCGGCCTCGTCGAAGCGGCCACGCACCTCGATCGGGAGATCGAGTGCCGCCCTGATGATCACGCGGGCGTGCTCGGGTGCGATCGCGGCCTCGCCCAGAGCCGTCAGAGTCTGCGGCAGCTCGTTGACGAGCATCCGGCTCTCCTCCACGAGGACAGCAGCCAGGGATTCGGAGACCCGCATGCCGGTCGCGATCTCCGCGATCAGGGCGCGCATCGCGGCCTCCTCGCGTTCGACGTGCGCTGGCACGCCGGGGTCGACGAGCGCCTCCGGGAGCGTCATCGCCGTGCGGCGGGCGAGCTCGATCAGTTCCGCCCGCTCGGCTTCGGCTCGCGCGCGGAACGCGTCGACCGCGCAGGCGGCTCCGACGGCGGCGACGAGGGCGTCGTCGAAGCACTCGCGCACGCTCGGACCGCCGCCCGCGGGCCTCGCCTCGACATTCAGAAGAACCATACGAGGATGACACCACCGACCACCGACATCACGGGTGCGATCGCGCCATCCAGATGCGGAACGTGACAGGCGATCCGCAGGTGCCCAGAGGCGATCCGGAGGCCGACCCGCTGGAGGACGTGGATCTCGAAGCTTCTATTTGTCAAGGTCGGCAGAGGTGGGGGAAGAGTTCGCGGCAGAGGGCTCTTTTGAGGAGGCGGAGGGTGTCTTTGGTGGTTTTGCCTGCGGCGAGGTGGGCGTCGCGGT
>NZ_JAMRYM010000162.1:0-4320 GCF_023743255.1 Rathayibacter rubneri
CGGGGGAGCGCCTCCGCTGCCGGGGGGCGGGATGAGCGGGTTCCGGGCATCGAGGAGCGCCTTCGCGGGCGCGGCGAATCCGCTGCCCGCGGCGACCGCGGCCTCGAGCTGCGCGACCGCCTCTCGGAGGGCGGAGCGCCGGGCGCCGGAGCCCGCACCGGAGGCGAGGGTCGCGGCGCCCAGGCCCAGGACCCGCTCGGCGACGACGCGCTCCGCCTCCGTCGCCTCGTCGGCCGCCGTCGTGAGAGCCTCGGCCGAGACGCCGGCGAGAGCGGAGTTGAGGGCCGGCACTGCGGCGAGGAGATCGGCGCGCGCCGAGCCCTCGACGACCGAGTCGGTCGCCGCGAGCAGCGCGAGCACGTCGTCGCGCACAGCGGTCGCCCGGTCCTTCGCCGCCGTGAAGTCGGCGGGCGGGGCCACGTCGATCGACGTCTCCCGCACGGTGGGGGCCGACGACGGAGCCTCGGAGCGGGGCGTGCAGGCGGCGAGCGACAGCGCCAGCAGACCCGCCGTCACGGCCGCGGCGACGCGAGAGGGCCGCCGCCGCCCGGGGCGGCTCCGTCCGGTTCGCCGTCGAGTCCGCATAACGGCACCTTATCGGGGGACAAAGCGGGAGTCCGCCCCCGGGAAGGGTGGTTGCCGCGGGTGCGGCGGTGTGCGTGCCGCCTCCCGCCCTCGTGCGGCCCTCCGCCTACCATGGGCGGGTGACCGACCAGCCGGCTCCCCCCGTCCGCCTCCGCCCCGAGATCCTCGCCCTCCCGGCCTACCGCCAGGGCCGAGCGGCCGCTGCCGACGCGTTCAAGCTGTCGTCCAACGAGAACCCGTTCGACCCGCTGCCCTCCGTCCTGCACGAGGTGCAGTCGGTGCAGGACTTCAACCGCTACCCGGATGCCGCGGCCACCGCGCTGCGGACGGCGCTCGCCGAGGAGTACGGCGTCGGGATCGACGAGGTGATCGTCGGAGCGGGCTCCGTCGCCGTGATCGCGCAGCTCATCAGCGCTGCGGCGGGAGCGGGCGACGAGGTCGTCTACGCATGGCGCTCGTTCGAGGCGTACCCCTCGCTCGTCACGACCGCCGGAGCGACGAGCGTGCGCATCCCGCTGCGCGCCGACGACACGCACGACCTGGACGCGATGGCGCAGGCCGTGACGGAGCGCACGCGGCTCGTCATCGTCTGCAGCCCCAACAACCCCACGGGCACCGTCGCCACGGCGGACGACGTCGAGGCGTTCCTCGAGCGCGTCCCGCGCGACGTCCTCGTCCTCCTCGACGAGGCCTACGCCGAGTTCGTCGACGACGAGCGGGCCGTCGACGGCACGACGCTGCTCGGCCGCCACCCCAACCTCGTGATCGCCCGCACCTTCTCGAAGGCCTACGGGCTCGCGGGCCTCCGGGTCGGCTACGCGATCGGGCACCCCCGCATCCTCGACGCCGCACGCTCGACGGCGATCCCGCTCTCGGTCACGCGCTTCGCCGAGACGGCCGCCGTCGCCTCCCTCCGCCACCGCGAGGAGCTGCTCGAGCGCGTGCGCCGCATCGTCGCCCAGCGCGACGAGGTCCAGCGGGCGCTCCTCGAGCAGGGCTGGACGATCCCCGACTCCCAGGCCAACTTCCTCTGGTTCGACACCCGCGACGAGACGGAGCGGGCGGCCGCGGTCTTCGAGCGCGCGGGAGTCGTGGTGCGCGCCTTCCCGCCGGAGGGCATCCGGGTCTCGATCGGCGAGGCCGGCTCTGTCGAGAAGCTCCTCTCCGCGGCGTCCGAGATTGTGGGGACCCTCCCCCAGGGCCATCCCGCGAGGCGGATAGGTTAGTCGGGTGGTAGTCACCAGCAGCCAGTCGCCGACGGTCCAGTTCCTCACCGCGGACGGGCGGTTCGCCCCGACCCCCGCGGCCGAGGAGTACGCGCCGTTCCTCGAGGGCGTCGGCGAGGAGCAGCACCGCTCCTTCTACCGCGAGATGGCGGTCGTCCGGCGGTTCGACCGGGAGGCCGCGAACCTCCAGCGGCAGGGACAGCTCGGACTCTGGGTGCCCAGCCACGGCCAGGAGGCCGCGCAGGTCGGCTCCGCGTTCGCGATGCGCCCGCAGGACCACGTGTTCCCCTCCTACCGCGAGCACGTCGTGGGCAAGATCCGCGGCATCGACCTGCTGAACGTCCTGGCGCTGCTGCGCGGCACGACGCACGGCGGATGGGACCCGGCCGATCCCGCGAACGGCAACTTCCACCTCTACACGCTCGTCCTCGGTTCTCAGGCCCTGCACTCCACCGGCTACGCGATGGGCCTGACGTTCGACGGGGCCACCGGCACCGGCGATCCCGAGAAGGACGCCGCGGTCGTCGTCTACTTCGGCGACGGCGCCTCCAGTCAGGGCGACGTCAGCGAGGCCATGGTCTTCGCGGCGAGCTACCGGACCCCGCAGGTCTTCTTCCTGCAGAACAACCACTACGCGATCTCGGTGCCCGTCGCCACGCAGTCGCGCAGCCCCCTCTACCTCCGCTCCTCCGGCTTCGGCATCCCCGGCGTGCAGATCGACGGCAACGACGTGCTCGCCAGCTACGCCGTCACCGCGAAGCACCTGCAGGACGCCCGCTCCGGCGGCGGCCCGCAGTTCATCGAGGCGCTCACGTACCGGATCGGCGCGCACACCTCGAGCGACGACCCGACGAAGTACCGCACCGACGACGAGCTCGCCTCGTGGGTCGCCAAGGACCCGATCACGCGCTTGGCCGCGTACCTGCGCTCCGAGGGGGTGCCGCAGTCGTTCTTCGACGGGATCGACGAGGAGGCGGAGGACTTCGCCTCCGACGTCCGCCGCCGACTGCTCGAGCTCGAGGCCCCGCCGACCGGGGTGATCTTCGACCACGTGTACTCCGAGCCGCATCCGCTGGTGACGGAGCAGAAGGCGTGGCTGCAGAGCTACGAGGACTCGTTCGGAGGCGACCCGCGATGACGATCGACACGAGCACGACGGCCGCGCAGCCGCACCTCTCCGAGGAGCAGCTGCAGTCGATGTCCATGGCCAAGGCGCTGAACGCCGGCCTCCGCCGCGCGATGACCGAGAACGACCGCGTCCTGATGATGGGCGAGGACATCGGCCCGCTCGGCGGCGTCTTCCGCATCACCGAGGGCCTGCACGCCGAGTTCGGGCCGAAGCGCGTGCTCGACACCCCGCTCGCCGAGTCCGGCATCGTCGGCACCGCGATCGGCCTCGCCATGCGCGGGTTCCGGCCCGTCTGCGAGATCCAGTTCGACGGCTTCATCTACCCGGCCTTCGACCAGATCACGTCGCAGCTGGCCAAGATGACCAACCGGCACGAGGGCCTGCTGAGCATGCCCGTCGTGATCCGTGTGCCGTACGGCGGGCACATCGGCGCGGTCGAGCACCACCAGGAGAGCAACGAGGCGTACTTCGCGCACACCGCGGGGCTCCGCGCCGTCAGCCCCTCCACGCCGAACGACGCGTACTGGATGATCCAGGAGGCGATCGCCTCGGACGACCCGGTGATGTTCTTCGAGCCCAAGAGCCGCTACTGGCCCAAGGGCGACGTCGACCTCCGCGCTCCCGCCGCACCGCTGCACGCCACGCGCGTCGTGCGCCCGGGCACCGAGGCGACCGTCGTCGGCTGGGGCCCCATGGTGTCGGTGCTGCTCGCAGCCGCCGAGGTCGCCGCGGAGGAGGGGACGAGCATCGAGGTCGTCGACCTCCGCTCGCTCTCGCCGATCGACTGGGCGCCGCTTCTCGAGTCCGTGCGCCGCACGGGCCGCCTGATCGTGGCGCAGGAGGCCTCGGCGAACGTGAGCCTCGGCTCCGAGATCGCGGCGACCGTCACCGAGAAGGCGTTCTACTCCCTCGAGGCGCCCGTGCTGCGGGTCGCCGGCTTCGACACCCCCTTCCCGCCCGCCAAGGTCGAGAAGCTCTTCCTCCCCGACGTCGACCGCGTGCTCGAGGCCGTCGACCGCTCCCTCGCGTACTGACGCATCCGCGTCCTCCAGCGTCAGGACGCTCCGCGTCCCCCAGCGTCAGAAAGCAGAACCAGACGATGACCGAGCAGTTCCTCCTCCCCGACGTCGGCGAAGGCCTCACCGAGGCCGAGATCGTGGCGTGGAAGGTCAAGGTCGGCGACGAGGTGGCCGTGAACCAGGTCCTCGTCGAGATCGAGACCGCGAAGTCCCTCGTCGAGCTGCCCTCGCCGTTCAGCGGCACCGTCGTCGACGTCCTCGTCGACGAGGGCCAGACGGTCGACGTCGGCACCCCGATCATCATTGTGCAGGCGGGAGCCGGCACCGTCGGCTCCGAGGTGCCGGCGATCCCCGCCCACCC
>NZ_JAMRYM010000163.1:0-4206 GCF_023743255.1 Rathayibacter rubneri
GGGACGGCCGCGGCCTGGGCGATGCCGCCCCGGAAGCCGAGGTCCTCGACGACCCAGAGCTCGTCGAAGCCCGCGGCCTCGGCTCGGCGGGCGTAGCGGAGGACCTCGGAGGCGGGGAGGTCGCGGGGGAGCAGGATTCCGACGGCGGCGTCGGGCGATGAAGCGCGCATCCAGTCAGCGTAGGGCTGTGGCGCCGCACAGGACGGCGGGGCGGCCGCCCGTGCAGCCGCCCCGCCGGAGAGGCCGGGCTAGTCGGCGTGCGCCTCGCTCAGCTGCACCTGCTCGGGGCCCGAGGCCGAGACGACCTCGATCTTCCGGGAGCGCGCCTTCTCGGAGACGGGGATCGTGACCGAGAGCACGCCGTTGTCGTACGACGCGGAGATGCGCTCGGTGTCGACTCCCTGGCCCAGGCTCAGCTGACGCACGAAGGTCGCCGACTGGCGCTCCCGGGTGATCCAGGTGACCCCCTCGCCGCCGGCGACGGTGCGCTGCGCGCGGATCGTGAGCAGCTGGCCGTCCACGTCGACATCGACCGAGCCGGGGTCGATGCCCGGGAGGTCGGCGGTCAGGACGTAGTGGTCGCCGTCGCGGTAGAGGTCGATCGGCATGCGGCGGGGGCCCTGGCCCGAGCCGAAGAGGGCGGAGGCGAAGCGGTCGAGCTCGCGGACGGGGTCGTAGGTGACGGCCATGGGAATCACTCCATTCGGTCTGGCAACGGATGAATCTCGAGTTGAGTCGACTCGACTCAACTGCGACGAATTTAGCACTCGGGCAGGGAGAGTGCCAAGATGCGGAGTAACGCTTTCGGGGACTTCGTTACGTGTTCGTAACAGAGCCGGGCAATCGAGTTCGTAGGGTCGATTCAGTGCGGGGACCGATCCGGTTCTCAGCGAATGTGAGTAAGGACATCGATTGCCGATCCACCCCTCCCACCGTCCACCTGTCCGGCGCGCAGAGAGGCGGATCCTCGCGGGTCTCGCCGCTCTGGGTGTCGCCGCCTCCGCCGCATTCGCCGCCACGGGCGCGAGTGCCGCTCCCGCGATCGGGAGCGCCTCCCTCGTCGGCGGCCTCTCGTCGCTGCAGGGCTTCGACGACGGCGACTACGTCGTCACCCTCGTCGAGCCGTCAGCCGCGACGTACACGGGCACCGACGCCCGCTTCGCTCGCACCGCCCCCGACGCGGGAGCGCAGCTGCAGGCGCGTTCCGCGCCGGTCGAGGACTACGCCGACCACCTCGAGAAGCGCCAGGACGACGTGGCGGCCGCTGTCGACGCCGAGATCGGCTACCACTACACGGTCGCGCTCAACGGCTTCTCCGCGACTCTCACCGGCGCTCAGGCGAGCCGGCTCGCGGACCGCAAGGACGTCGCGCAGGTCAGGGAGGTCGAGGATCTGACCCTCGACCGCGCTCCCGGAGCAGTGCGGACCGCGCCGTCGGCGCAGGCGGAGGGGGACGGCATCCCCGTTCCCGACACCGGCCAGCAGCGCTCCACCGACTTCCTCGGCCTCGAGGGTGCGGACGGCGTCTGGAACGCCGTCGGCGGCGTCGAGAAGGCCGGCGAGGGCATCGTCGTCGGCGTCATCGACTCCGGCATCGCGCCCGAGAACCCCTCGTTCGCCGGCGCACCGCTCGCGACGAGCCCCGGAGCCGCCCCGTACACCGACGGCGAGTCCGTCACCTACCGCAAGTCGGACGGCGGAGACTTCGTCGGCGCCTGCGAGAGCGGCGCGGACGCCTCCCAGCAGTGGGACGGCGACGAGTGCAGCCAGAAGCTGATCGGCGCGCGCTGGTTCCTCGGCGCGTCCGAGAGCGTCGGCTCGGCCGACAACCCCGAATTCCTCTCGCCGCGCGATGCGGACGGCCACGGCTCGCACACCGCGAGCACCGCCGCCGGCAACGCCGACGTCGAGGCGAGCGTCGACGGCTACGACTACGGCACCATCTCGGGCGTCGCCCCGGCGGCCAAGGTCGCGGCCTACAAGGTCTGCTGGAACGGCGACGTCGAGGGCACGGACGACGACGACTTCTGCTCGGGCACCGGGATCCTCGGGGCCATCGACGCGGCCGTGAAGGACGGCGTCGACGTGATCAACTTCTCGATCGGCGGCGGCTCCGCGACCTCCACGCTGACCCTGTACGACGAGGCGTTCCTGAACGCCGCGGCGGCCGGCGTCTTCGTGGCGGCCTCCGCGGGCAACTCCGGCCCGGGCGACTCGACCCTCGACCACGCGTCGCCGTGGTACACGACGGTCGCCGCCTCCTCCATCCCCACGTACACCGCGACCGCGGCGCTCGGCGACGGGCAGGCGTTCGTCGGAGGATCGATCTCGGTCCACGAGGACGTCGCCGGACCGCTGGTGAACAGCGCCGACGTCGTGCTCCCCGGCTCCGAGACGCCGACCGTCTGCGCCCCGGGCACGCTCGACCCCGCGAAGGTCGCCGGCACCGTCGTCGCCTGCACCGCGGGCACGACCGCGCGCGTCTCGAAGTCGGCCGAGGTCGAGCGGGCCGGTGGCATCGGCATGCTGCTGCTCAACCCGTTCCCCAACGCGCTGCACGTCGACGACCACTCCGTCCCGAGCATCCAGATCGACTCGCAGGCCTACGACGCGATCACCGAGTACGCCTCGACCGACGGTGCCACCGTCGTGCTCAGCGAGGGCAACCTCACGGGCGCCGAGATCCCCGTCCCGCAGGTCGCCGGCTTCTCGTCGCGCGGCCCGGCCGAGGCCGACGGCAGCGACGTGCTCAAGCCCGACCTGACGGCGCCCGGAGTCGCGATCCTCGCGGACTCCTTCAACGCCGAGGGCGACGACCCGGCCTTCGCGTTCGAGTCCGGCACCTCGATGTCCTCGCCGCACGTGGCGGGCCTCGCGGCGCTGATCCTCGGAGTGGCGCCGAACGCCTCGCCGTCGGCCGTCAAGTCGGCCATGATGACGACCGCGTACGACAGCGTCGACCAGGCGGGCGATCCCTCCGAGGACGTCTTCGCCCAGGGCGCCGGCCACGTCGACCCGACGCGCTTCCTCGACCCGGGACTGCTCTACGAGAGCGGACCGAGCGACTGGATCGCGTTCCTCAAGGGCGCGGGCTACGTGTTCGACCCGGACATCGAGGTCGACGCCATCGACCCGTCGGACCTCAACCAGGCCTCGATCGCCATCGGGTCGCTCGCCGGGACCCAGACGGTGACCCGCACGGTCACCTCGACCGGTCCGGGCGAGTACACCGCCTCGATCGACGTCCCCGGCGTCGACGCCGTCGTGTCGCCCTCGACCCTGTCCTTCGGGGCGGCGGGAGAGACGGCCGAGTACACCGTGAGCGTGACGACCGAGGACGCCGAGCTCGGGGAGTTCGCGACCGGCTACCTCACCTGGACCAGCGCCGAGCACGAGGTGCGCAGCCCGGTCGCGGTGCGCCCGGTGCTGCTCGACGCCCCGTACGAGGTGTCGGGATCCGGTTCGACCGGCTCGACCACCGCCACGATCACGCCCGGCATCGACGGCGCGCTCCCGCTCTCGCCGAGCGGTCTCGCACGCGGCGTGCTGGCCGAGGACGCGACGGCGGCGGACGGCCACTCGGGCACTCTGCCCGCCGGCACGACCCTCGAGACGACCGTGAAGGTCCCCGAGGGGGCGACCTTCGCGCGCTTCGACCTCGACTCGATCGACGAGACGGCCGACCTCGACCTGTACGTCGACCTGCTCGACGCCGCGGGCGAGCCGGTGTCGGAGGCGGTCTCGGCTACCGGTTCCGCGGACGAGCGCGTCGACCTCGACTCGCCGGAGGCCGGCACCTACCGGGTGACCGCCGACATCTACGCGGTCGGGAGCGACGACACCGTCACCTTCGATCTGCGCAGCTTCGTCGTCACAGCGGAGGGCGGCGAGGGATCGCTGACCACCGAGCCCGAGACCGTGGACGCCGTGCTCGGCGAGCCCACGGGCTACTCGATCTCCTGGTCCGACCTCGCGGGGCCGGCCGAGTACCTCGGTCGCATCGCGTACTCCGACTCGGGACTCGCGACGCTCGTGAGCGTCAGCGTGACCGAGGACGTCACTCCCGGGCCGGAGACGACCGCGACCCCGGAGCCGACCGCGACCCCGGAGCCGACCGCGACTCCGGAGCCCACTGCGACTCCGGAGTCGCGGTCGGCTCCGGGGTCGCGGTCGGCTCCGGGGTCGCGGTCGTCTCCGGCCCGGGAG
>NZ_JAMRYM010000164.1:0-4104 GCF_023743255.1 Rathayibacter rubneri
GCTGGGTCCCCGTCCCGGCCAGACGGTGTAGCCGACCGCCGTGATCAGCTCGATCGCCACCACGAGCAGCAGAACCGGGAGCACTCCGTGGAGCGCCTCGGTCCGAGCCGGGTCGTCCGCGATCCACCGCAGGAGCAGCACGGCGCCGGCGGCGATCGCGGCGGCCAGCGCGGTGCGGCCGACGTCCTTCCAGCACGACACGGCGTGGGCCGCACCGACGAGCTTCCGCGGTGCGGGGCCCTGCGCGAAGCGGTGGGCGAAGCGGACGTCGGCGGCGCGGACGAGCGCGTGCCCGTAGGCGATCGAGAAGCCGAGGTAGAGAGCCGCGAGCGAGTGCGCGAAGGAGGCCGTCGCTCCGCTCCGCAGGTCGAGCGCCGTGGCGGTCAGCAGCACCAGGTCGACGACCGGGGTCAGGGCGAGCAGCGCCGCGCCGGTGCGTCGCCACCGCAGGGCGTAGCGCGCGAGGAGCCCGAGGGCGATGACCACCCAGAAGCCGATCTCGCAGGCGATGACGACGGCCAGGATCATGGTTCCCCCTCTTCATTTAGCACGGGTGTGCTACTCCGGAAAAGCTAGCACACTCGTGCTAATGTCGGGCCATGGCCCTCGATCGCGACGCCCGCAAGGCCCAGCTGGCCGAGGCCGTCTGGCGCGTGGTGCGCGAGCGCGGCATCGGCGCGGTGTCGGTCCGCACCGTCGCCGAGGAGGCCGGGGTCGTCGTCGGCTCGCTCCGGCACGTGTTCCCCACCCGCACCGAGCTCGTCGCCTTCTCGGCCGAGCTGATGGTGAGCCGCGCGACCGAGCGGATCCTCGCCACGGCCCGCACGGGCGCCCCGCTCGCCGACGCGGTCGCCCTGCTGCGCCACCTCCTGCCGCTCGAGCCGGACAGCCGCGCGGAGCTCGAGGTGAACATCGCGCTGATCGCCGAGACGCCGGCGCTGCCCGAGCTGCGCGGCATCCGCGATCGCGCCCACCGGGAGCTCGCCGAGATGTGCGTGCTGCTCTGCGAATCGGTCGCGGGTCGCCCGCGCGACGCCGACCTGCTCGACGCGGCCCGCCGCCTGCACGCGCTGGTCGACGGGCTCGCCGTGCACCTCCTCCTGCGCGAGGACGAGGGGGAGTGGGCGGTCGGCGTGCTGCGCGAGGAGCTGGAGCGTCTGCGCTGAGCGGCTGCGCCGCCCCTGCTGTCGTGCTTCCTCCGCGCCTCCTCAGTGATCGCGGTGACCGCCCGCGCTTCCCGCAACTTCTGAGGAATCGCGGAGTGAGGGTCCCGCCTCACGACGCCGGCGGACGAGCGCAGGAGTCGTCCCACGCTCATCCGATCGCGGCCTACGCTGACCGGATGGACGGAGCACTCCCCGGCGGCAACATGAACGACGTCGAGCGCAGCGGCGACACCGTCCTGCGGAACGCCGGACCGTGGACGCCGACCGTGCACCGCTACCTCCGCTACCTCGCCGTCGCCGGGATCGACTGGGCGCCGCGGCCCCTGGGGGTCGAGGGTGGTCGGGAGCGGCTCTCGTTCGTCGAGGGGGACGTGCCGCTGTACCCGCTGCCGGCCTGGGTGTGGAGCGACTCCGTCCTGGAGGAGGGGGCGCGGCGCCTGCGCGAGCTGCACGACGCGAGCATCGGCTTCGGCCTGGACGGCGCCGTCTGGCAGGCGCCGGCGAAGGTGCCGGCGGAGGTGATCTGCCACAACGACTTCGCGCCGCACAACCTCGCCTTCCGCGACGGCGCCCTGGTCGGCGCCATCGACTTCGACATGTGCTCGCCGGGGCCGCGGCTCTGGGACATCGCCTACTTCGCGACCCGCGTCGTGCCGCTGACGGCCGTCACTCCGGAGGGGGCGCCGGGGATGGACGACGCCCGGCGCCGCGTGGAACTGCTCCTGCTCCGGTACGGCTCGGACGCGACGTGGGCGGACGTCCTGCGCGTCGCGATCATCCGCCTCCACGACCTGGCCGAGCTGTCGATCCGCAAGGCGGAGGAGCTCGCGAAGCCGCACCTCCTCGAGGAGGCGGCGGAGTACTCCACCGACGCGCGGTTCCTCCGCGGCCTGCTGGACGCCGAGACGCGCCCCGCGGTGTGAGCGGCTGCCGGCTCCCCGCGCTTGCTCAGTAGCTGCGGTGACGGCGGGCGCTTCCCGCAATTTCTGGAGGAGCGCGGAGCGCCCCCGCCCCTCAGCCCACGTGCACCGCGGGCCGCCGCACCGGGTCCGACTCGGCCCGCCGCAGCACCTCCCGCGTCACCGGGGCCACCTCGCCCGCCCCCGTGATCAGGAACCGGAACATGTTCGACAGCGGGCTGCCCTCGGTCCACTCGAAGTAGATCTCGGGGATCACCCCCGTCTCGCTCCGGATCTCGAGCAGCACGGCGGCCAGCGTGTTGGGCACGTTGCCGCTGCTCACCTGCAGCACGCGGAAGCCGTGGCGCACCACGCCGCGGACCTCGAGGTCCTCCTCGAAGTTGGACGAGTCGGCCCGGTGCACCTCGAGGAACAGCACGGGGGAGCGGGCCGGGATGTTGCTGTCGCGGCGCTCCTCGCTGAGCTTGGTGCGGTACTCCTGCTCCGAGTCCTCGTCGGGCTCGTGCGAGACGATGCGGATCACTCCGTAGTCGTCGGCGTCGGAGCGGACGAAGGCCAGCGCCTGGTCGTCGAGCACGACCGAGGTGGCGCGCAGCTGGAACGAGCGCTGCACCCGCGAGATCAGCGAGACGACCACGATGCCGACGATGAAGACCGCCGCGATCCGCACTCCGTCGGGCCGCTCGATCACGTTGACGATCGTCGTGTAGACGAAGACGACCGCGATCAGCGCGAAGCCGATCGTGCGCTTGCGCTGCCTCTGCCGACGGGCGGAGAGGAACACGGCGACCGACGCCGACGTGATCAGCACGAGCACTCCCGTCGCGTAGGCGCCGCCCTGCGCGTTCACGTCGGCCTCGAACAGGATCGTGACGAGGAACGCGATCGCGGTGAACACCAGCACCAGCGGGCGCACGGCCGCGGCCCACTGCGGAGCCATGCCGTAGCGCGGGAGGTAGCGCGGCACGATGTTGAGCAGTCCCGCCATCGCCGACGCGCCCGCGAACCACAGGATGCAGATGGTGCTGACGTCGTAGACCGTGCCGAAGCCGTCGCCGAGGTACTCGTGCGCGAGATAGGCCAGTGCGCGCCCGTTGGCCTCGCCGCCGGGCTGGAACTGCGCCTGCGGGATCAGCAGCGTCGTCACGATGCTCGACGTGATGAGGAAGCTCGACATGATGATCGCCGCGGTCGTCAGGAGGCGCTTCGCCCCGCGGATCCGTCCGGCCGGGTTCGCGGGGGTGTCGCCGGGTGCGCCCGTGATCTGCGGCATCACCGCGACTCCGGTCTCGAAGCCCGAGAGCCCCAGCGCGAGCTTGGGGAACACGATCAACGCGATCCCCACCATGACCAGCGGATTCCCGTGCTGCGTCGTCAGCGCGCTCCACCAGTCCGTGATCACCACCGGGTTCTCGGCGACGTGCCCGAACGACACCGCGATCACCACGAGGTTCAGGAGGAGGAACACGGCCACGAGGACGACCGCGATGCCGATCGCCTCCTTGAAGCCCTTGAGGAACACGATGCCCAGCAGGGCGACGAGCCCGAGGGTCAGCGGCACCTCCGCCCCCTCGAACCAGGCCGGCGCGAACGGGTTCTCGACGGCGTGCGCGGTCGCATCCGCCGCCGAGAGGGTGATCGTGATCATGAAGTCGGTGGCCGCGAATCCGAGCAGCACCAGCACGAAGAGCTTGCCGCCCCACCAGGGCAGCAGCCGCTCGAGCATCGCGATGGAGCCCTCGCCGCGGAAGCTCTCGCGCGCGACGCGGCGGTAGACCGGCAGCGCGCCGAACAGGGTGAGCAGCACGAGCACGATCGTCGCGAGCGGCGAGAGGAGCCCTGCGGCGACCGCGGCGATCGCGGGCTGGTAGCCGAGCGTCGAGAAGTAGTCGACGCCCGTGAGGCACATCACCCGCCACCACGAGTGCGTCTTCTCGACGGTGGTCGCGTGCGGGCCCTGGTGCGCGCCGGAGTCCTCGGAGAGCCCTGTCAGCATCCAGGCACGGACGGCGCCGCGC
>NZ_JAMRYM010000165.1:0-4067 GCF_023743255.1 Rathayibacter rubneri
ATCGTGCTCGAGGGTCTGCGCCGCGACGGCGCCCTCGACGGCGTCCTCGCGCTCGCCGGCAGCGGAGGCACGTCCATCGCCGCCCGGGCCGTCCGCGACCTCCCCGTCGGGCTCCCCAAGATGCTCGTCTCGACCATGGCCGCGGGCGACGTGTCGCCGTACGTCGGCTCCGGCGACGTGACGATGACGTACAGCGTCGTCGACATCGCCGGCATCAACAGCCTCTCGCGCGAGGTCCTCGACAACGCGGCCGGCGGCATCGCGGGCATGGCCGCCGCCCACGCCGCGCGACGGGACCGGCCGGCGCCCGAGGGTGGCCGCCCCCTCGTCGCGGCCACCATGTTCGGAGTGACGACCCCGGCCGTCGACGTCGCCCGCGCCCGCCTCGACGAGCTCGGCTACGAGGTGCTCGTCTTCCACGCGACCGGATCCGGCGGCCGCGCCGTCGAGGCGCTCGCCCGCTCGGGCCACCTCGCCGGCGTGCTCGATCTCACCACCACCGAGCTCGCTGACGAGCTCGTCGGCGGCGTGCTGAGCGCCGGGCCGGATCGCCTCGAGGCGGCCGGGAGGGCGGGGATCCCGCAGGTGGTCGGCCTGGGCGCGCTCGACATGGTCAACTTCGGACCGCGCGAGAGCGTTCCCGAGCGCTTCGCCGATCGGCTCTTCTTCGTGCACAACCCGACCGTCACGCTCATGCGCACCACGGCCGCCGAGAGCGCCGAGCTGGGCGCGATCGTCGGCCGGAAGCTCGCGGCGGCGACCGGGCCGACCGTGCTCGCCGTCTCGCGGGGCGGGGTGTCGGCGATCGACGTGCCGGGCGCCGTCTTCGACGACTCCGAGGCGCGCGCCGCCCTCGTCGACGCCGTCCTCGAGGGCGTGGCCGGCTCGACCGTCCGGGTGATCGACTCCCCGCTCGACGTCAACGACCCGGAGTTCGCCCGGGCCGCCGCCGACGCTCTCGACTCCCTGATCCGCCCGTCCCAGGAGAGGAACTGACATGGACCGCTCGAGCGCACTCGCCCGTCTCCGCGCCACGATCGACGCCGGGAAGCCGGTCATCGGAGCCGGCGCGGGCACCGGTCTCTCGGCCAAGGCCGCCGAGGCCGGCGGGGTCGACCTGATCATCATCTACAACTCCGGCCGCTACCGGATGGCGGGCCGCGGCTCGCTCTCGGGCCTGCTGCCCTACGGCGACGCCAACCAGATCGTCGTCGAGATGAGCCGCGAGGTGCTGCCGATCATCCGCGAGACGCCGGTTCTCGCGGGCGTGAACGGCACCGACCCCTTCCGCCGGATGGAGGTGTTCCTCGACGAGCTGCAGCGGCTCGGCTTCACCGGGGTGCAGAACTTCCCCACGGTCGGGCTCTTCGACGGGGTGTTCCGGCAGAACCTCGAGGAGACGGGCATGGGCTTCGACCTCGAGGTCGACATGATCCGCCTCGCCGCGGAGCGCGACCTGCTCACCGCGCCCTACGTCTTCGACGTCCAGTCGACCGTCGCGATGACCGAGGCCGGAG
This sequence comes from Rathayibacter rubneri, assembly GCF_023743255.1. Lineage (NCBI taxonomy): Bacteria > Bacillati > Actinomycetota > Actinomycetes > Micrococcales > Microbacteriaceae > Rathayibacter > Rathayibacter rubneri. The sequence goes on from NZ_JAMRYM010000165.1 coordinate 1,518, forward strand.
CCGACGTCCTCGTGCCGCACATGGGGCTCACCACGAGCGGCACCATCGGCGCGCAGACGGCCCTCACCCTCGAGGAGTCGGCCGCGCGCGTGCAGGAGATGCGCGACGCGGCCGTGGCCGTGAATCCGGACGTGATCGTGCTCTGCCACGGCGGACCGATCGCCGAGCCCGCCGACGCCGCCTACGTCCTCCAGCACACCGAGGGGGTCGTCGGCTTCTTCGGCGCCTCCTCCGTCGAGCGCCTGCCCACCGAGCGCGCCATCCGGCAGCAGCTCGTCGACTTCAAATCCCTCCCGATCGCGTAAGGAGACCACCGTGTCCGCCACCCCCACCTCCGCTCAGTCCGGTCGCCGCCCCGACGAGGTGCCCACCCGGGTCTTCGACTGGGGCACCATCAAGTGGCTCGTCACCCCGCACCTCGACGGCCCCGTCGGCCTCACCACCGGCGAGGTGATCATCTACCCCGGTCAGGGCCACGATCCGCACGCGCACCCCGGCGAGGAGGAGGTCATCTACGTCGTCTCGGGCGAGGGCGAGCAGACCGTCGGCGACGGTCCGGCGTTCCCGATCCGCGAGGGCGACGCGCTGCACATCCCGCGCGACACCGTGCACTCGACGTACAACACCACCTGGCGGCCGCTGCGCCTCCTCGTCGTCTACACGCCCGGCGGCGCCGAGACCGGTCTCGACTCGCTGCCCGGCGCGCGGATCCTCGAGCCCGGGACCGCTCCGCGCTGGGCGCAGGCCTGATGCCGGTCTACGAGCCCGGCACCTGGCTGCATCCGGGCGACCGGCCCGGCTGGTGCGGCATCGGCACGATCGGCCGCTTCGCCGTCGGACTCGAGGGCGGACGGTTCGACCGGCACCACCACGACGACCACGAGGTGTGGTTCTTCGCCGAGGGCAAGGGCCGGATCCTCGTGGACGGCGCCGAGCGCTACGTCCAGGCCGGCGACATCGTGCTGACCCGGGCCGGCGACGTGCACGACATCGTCGCGGTCTACGAGCCGCTCCGGGGCTTCTTCACCGAGACGGGGCTGCCCGCCGGCGGACGCACCGGCCACCTCCACGCCGACGACGAGGACGCCGCGGGGCACGACGTCCCGGCCCTCCCGCTGCCCGCCGACTTCCCCCTACGCTGACGGGGCCCGCCCCCTGGAGAGGACTCCCATGCGCATCGCCGTCACCGGCTGCTCCGGCACGCTCGGCACCGCGACCCTCGAGCGACTGCTCGCCGAGGGCCACGAGCCGATCGGGCTCGACCTGACCCCGCCGTCGGTCCCCGTCCCGTTCACCCGCGTCGACTTCTCCGACTACGGCCAGGCCCTCGACGCGGTGCTCGGAGTGACCGCGCGGCACAGCGGGGTCGACGCGATCGTGCACCTCGCGGCGATCCCGGTGAACGGGCTGGTCCCGGACGCGACGACCTTCCACTCCAACATGGCCGTCTCGTTCAACGTGTTCCACGCGGCGATGCGCGCCGGGGTCCGGCGCCTCGTGTACGCCTCGAGCATCACCGCGATGGGCTTCCCGTTCGTCGAGCCGCCCGCCTCGCTCCCGCTGACGGAGGACGGGGGCGACCGCGCCAACAACACGTACGGCCTGGTCAAGATCCTCGAGGAGGCGATGGCGAAGCAGCTGGTGCGCTGGGACCGCGAGTGCTCGATCACCGCGCTCCGCTTCACCAATGTCACGCGGGCGGGGGAGTACGGCCGCTTCGTCGAGCGCTCGGGAGACCCGGGCTACCGGCGCGACCTGCTCTGGAGCTACGTCGACGCCCGCGACGGAGCGAGCGCGGTCGCGCGGGCGCTCGAGGTCGGCCGGCCCGGCTTCGCCGTGTACGACATCGCCGCCTCCGACACCGGATCCACGATCCCGTCGGCCGCGCTGGTCGCGTCGGCGTTCCCCGATGTGCCGCTCACCCGTCCGCTCGAGGGCTTCGAGACGGTCGTCTCGATCGACCTGGCGCGCGAGGGACTGGGCTGGGAGCCGGTGCACCTGTGGCGGCGGGAGGCCGAGCTCGAGGGGCGCCTCGAGGCGGTACCGGACTGACGCCCGGGCGCGCAAGCGGTGGTCCGGGTCCCCTGCGTCTGGTCGAGTGGCACCATGCAGGAAATCACCTACGCGTCCAAGTGCATCGTGACGACGGATGCGGTCGCCGACGCGCTCCTCGAACTGGTCACCGCGATCAACCGCCACGACCACTCCGAGGCGGTGACCGTTCCCGCGTTCACCGACGAGGGCGGCCTCATCGACGCACGGATGACGCTGGACGCGAGCAGCGAGCTCGTCGCGGTGCCGGTGGAGCTCGACATCGACCAGGACCCGACGGTCGCCGAGGCGCTCGAGGAGGCCGTGGCCGACCTGCGCAAGCGCATCGCCAGGAACCGGCCCGAGAACTCCTTCGTCGCGCAGCCCATCGCCCTGCCGGACGGCGAGCGCGAGACCGTCGACTTCGACGACTTCTGACCCGCCCCGCGGCGGCCCGCCCCACGCGTGCTGACGGAGCAGGCCGCCTCGCACCCTCACTTCCTGCTGATCGAGTAGGCC
>NZ_JAMRYM010000166.1:0-3930 GCF_023743255.1 Rathayibacter rubneri
GGCGGGGGTCTGAGGGACGCAGAGGGGCCGGTTCGCGTCCACTCGCCCCGACCCCTGCTGATCGAGTAGGCCGCGGAGCGGCCGTATCGAGATCCGCACGACCTGGGCACGGGGTCTCGATACGCGGCCTGCGGCCGCTACTCGACCAGCAAGGAGGGACGGCGTCCCCCTGCTCGACCAGCAAGAAGGGGCCTGCGGCCGCTACTCGACCAGCAGGGAGGACCCCTGGCCGCTAGTCGACCAGCAAAGAGCGACGGCGGCCACTGCACCACCGGCGAGGAGGGACGGCGGCCGCTACTCGACCAGCAAGGGGAGGCGGCAGGCCCGCTACGCGGCCGAGCGCAGCAGGCGCACCGCGATGTACTCGCGGCCCGGCAGGTCGATGCGGAAGCGGCCGGAATACGTGCCCGGCAGCCGCTCCACCGTCATGCCCCACGTGTCGATCACGTCGACGGTGTACGAGACGTCCGGCTCGAGCAGGAAGCGGCGGTAGGTCGGGCGGTCGAAGCCGAAGTAATACAGGTAGTACTCGCCCTCGACGCCCGCGCGCGGCACGTCCCAGTCGAGCGGGATCGGCTCGAGGCCGTCCGCCGGTCCCTCCTCGAGGATGCGGTCCAGGAACGCGATCCGCGCGGGGCTCGTGCCGCGCAGCTCCCCGCCCTTCGCCCACCAGAGCACGTCGTCGGGGTGCACGTACGTCTCGCCGTGGCCCACGTAGCCGCCGCGCAGCGCTCCCTCCCAGAAGCGCCGCACCAGCTCCTCGCCCGTGATGTTGCCCCAGCCCTGGTCGATGTCGCCCTCGTACGCGCACTCGTCGATCACCACCGGCTTGCCCCAGCGGCGCCACTCCGTCGTCATCTCGGCGGTCTTGTAGACGTCCTGGCGCTGGATGCTCGCGTGCGTGATCCAGGGCCGCGAGTAGTCGTAGAAGTCGCGGCAGTTGTGGATCGACAGGAGGTGCCGCGAGGGGTCGTCGGCCGTGACGATCCGCGCGAGGCGCTCCCAGTCCTCCTCCGTCTTCTCGAAGAGGAGGTCGTACTCGTTGGCGAGCGACCACCACACGTTCGCGAAGGACGCGAGCCGCGCCACCGCGTACCGCACGTAGCGGTCGTCGGCGACGGCGTCCATGGTCGAGAAGCCCCACCGGTCGTAGGCGTGGAAGAGGATGAGGTCGGCTTCGATGCCGAGCTCCCCCAGCTGCTCGACGCGCCGCTCCAGGTGCGCCCAGAACTCCGGAGACGGCCGCTGCCAGTCGAAGCCCTGCTCCGGCGAGCCCTCGAACGGGTAGCGCTCGGGCTCGTTCTCGTTGAAGAGGTACGACTTGGGGAACACGCACATGCGGATCTTCGTGAAGGGCGCCTCGGCGAGGGTCGCGAGCGTGCGCTCCTCGAGCTCGTCCCCCTGGTGCGTCCATGCGTAGGCGGTGGTGCCGATCGGCCTGTGGCGGGTGCCGTCGGCGTGCGCGAAGTGGAAGGACCCCGCGACGCGCACCGGTCCGTGCCGGCCGTCCCGAGCAGCGGTCACCGACACCGAGCCGGTGACGCCGTCGAGCGAGCGGGCGCTGCTGGAGGTGGTCCAGGCGTACTCCCCCGCCGCCTCCGGCATCCAGCGCACGCGGTACACGCCGCCGCCGTCGTAGAACCCCGGCACCCGCACCGAGCCGTCGGGGCCGTCGATCATCGCCGACAGCTCCACATCGACGAACGGGTTGCCGTGGGACGGGCCGCGCAGCTCGAGCTCGAAGCGCTCGAAGACCGGCACCGACGTCGGCGCGAGCACCGCGGCCGACCCGAGCGGGATCTCCTCCCCCTCGTAGGACGCGGAGGGCGGGACGAAGAGCTCCTGCTCGCGCAGCGGAGCGGGCTCCTCGGTGGGGATCGCCGCGATCTCGGCGAGGAGGGCCTCGCGGGCAGCCTCGCCGAGCGACTCCTCCGTGTCGACGACGAGGCCGATCGGATAGCTGTGCAGGGTGTGCAGGATCGACGAGCGCACCAGGCCCGGGAGGTGGTGCTCGACGACGGCATGCCCGCGCGGGTCGTGCAGGACCTCGTACAGGCGCGTGGCCCGCGAGAAGCGCTCGGTGGTGGTGGCGTGCGGCACGGTCAGCCCTTCACGGCGCCGGCGAAGGCGCCCTCGACGAAGTAGCGCTGGAACATCAGGTAGACGATCAGCACGGGGAACACGGACATGATGGTGAAGGCGTTCAGCGGCCCGTAGGAGCTGGTGAACTGCGACTGGAAGCCCTGCAGCGCGAGCGGGATCGTCCACGAGTCCTGGCTCTGCAGCAGCGCCAGAGCGATGGAGTACTCGTTCCAGGTCGAGACGAAGTCGAGGATGAACAGCGCGGCCAGTGCGGGACGGGCCAGCGGCAGGATGATCGTCAGGAACAGCCGCCAGTTGCCGGCTCCGTCGATCCGCGCGCTCTCGTCGATCTCCTCCGGGATCTGACGGAAGAAGCCGTACAGGATGAAGGTCTGGTACGGCAGCCCGAACGCGATGTACGGCAGGATGATGCCGACGTTGCTGCTGAGCAGTCCCAGGCCGTTGATGACCTGGAAGAGCGGGGCGATGGCGACCTGGATCGGCACCATGGCGCCGAGGGCGATGATCCCCATCAGCAGGCGCTGGCGGCGGAACCGCATGCGGGCCAGGGCGAAGGCGGCGGCCGCCGAGATGAACAGGCCCACCGGCACCTTGATCAGGGCGATGATCAGGCTGTTCCCGCCGGCGGTCAGCAGGTTGCCGCGGTCCAGCGCCTCGACGTAGTTGCCGAAGTCCGGCGACCACGGCGGGACGAACGCCGGGGTGCTGAAGATGTCGGCCTCGCTCTTGAGCGAGGTGAACACCATGAAGATCAGCGGCACGGCCCAGATCAGGACCGCGAAGACGAGGCCGATCCAGAGACCGGCGCGGACGAAGTCGCGACCGCCGACGGGGCGCCGCTCGCGCTTGGACGGCGAGACGAGGCCGGCGGCGCTTGTCGGGATGCTCGTGACGCTCATGCGTTCTTCTCCTGACGTGCCGTCCAGACCATGTACGGGACGACGATGACGAGGGTGATCACGAGCAGGACCGTGGCGATCGCGTTGCCCTGCCCGTACTCGTGGTTGTTGAAGGACTGCTGGAACGACCACAGCGCGAGCACCTGCGTCTGCTGCGCGGGGCCGCCTCCGGTCATGCCGACGATCAGGTCGAAGACCTTGATCGAGTTGATGATCGTGAGGACCACGACGATGACCGTCGTGGGCCGCAGCGCCGGCAGCGTCACGTTGCGGAACACCTGCCACGCGTTGGCGCCGTCGAGCCGGGCGGCCTCGACGTGGTCGGGCGAGACGCTCTGCAGGCCGGCGAGGAAGAGCACCATGTTCGTGCCCGCGATCTGCCAGACGAACGCCGCGAAGATCGAGTAGAGCGCCAGGTTCTTGTCGCCCAGCCACTGCACCTCGGCGAGCCAGGGCAGGTCGAACAGCTGCGCGAGGTTCACCCCGACGCCGTAGTTCGGGTTGTACATCCAGCGCCACATGTTGGCGATGGCGATCGGAGCGAGGACGCCCGGGATGTAGAAGAGCGAGCGGAAGGCGTTGCGCCCGAAGAGCGGCCGGTTGAGCGCCAGGGCCATCACGAGGCCGAGGCCCACCGGGATGAGCAGCGACAGCACGACCCAGATGAGGGTGTTCGAGAAGGCGGTCCAGAAGACGGGGTCCTGGGTGAAGATGCGGACGTAGTTCTGGACGCCCACGAAGACCTGCGGGGCGCCCTGGAAGCCGGTCCACTCGAAGAAGCTGAGCCGCACCGACTCGAGCGAGGGGCCGACCACGAAGACGAGGTAGGCGGCGAGCGCCGGAGCCAGGAACGGCAGGGCGGCGAGGAAGCCGGTGCCGCCGAGGCGGGCGAGGGTCCGACGTCGCGTCGGGCGGGGCGGCTCGGACC
>NZ_JAMRYM010000167.1:0-3655 GCF_023743255.1 Rathayibacter rubneri
GGAGACCCGCCTCGACGGCGGCGGTGGAGGCCGCGGCGCCCGCGACGAGCGCGAGCAGCGCCCAGCCGGCGCCCCACTTCGACTTGCCGACCAGGGCGTCGAGCGAGAGCGGACCGGGACCGTCGGCGACGACCGCGGCGGTCGCCGCGACGAGCAGGCCGTTGAACTCCCACCCTCCGCCCGCGTTCCACAGGCCGTTGCTCCAGTGCACCTTGCGCACCGCGGTGATCATCGTGGCCACGAGACCCGCGGCGGCGAGCGGGGTGACCGCTCCGAGGGCCAAGGCGGCACCGCCGGCGGTCTCGGTGACCGCGGCCGCGAGGGCGTTGCGGCGCGGCGGGGGCATCTCGAGGCTCTCCATCATCTGCGAAGTGCCCTCCAGGCCCGGACCGCCGAACGAGCCGCGGAGCTTCTGCAGTCCGTGTCCGACGAACAGTCCGCCGACGGCGAGACGGAGAACGAGCGAGCCGACCTTCATGGGTGACCTCCTGGTGCGAGTGGGAGCGTGCGTGGTAGCGAGAGTCGCCGCTCCGGGCTCCCGGGTCAAGGGGTCGCGGAGGCGCGTCGGGATGCTCCGGGAGACGCTGGCCGGCGGCATCTCTCCGACCCTCTGCTCGGAAGTGAATGCGGTCAACCGGTTCGCCTCCTATGATCGAGCTGGATCGACTCGAAGGAGAGCACGCATGACCGGACGCCTCATCGGCAAGAACGCCCTCGTCACCGGAGCCGGCTCCGGCATCGGCCGGGCCGTCGCGGAGCGGTTCGCCCGCGAAGGGGCCCGCGTGGCCTTCACGGACCGGGATCTCGGCGCGGCGCGGGACGCGGCCGCCGCCCACCCGGATGCGGTCGCGGTCGCGCTCGACATCTCGGACGAGGCGAGCGTCGAGGCCGCCTTCGCGCAGCTCGACGCGGACGGCCGCGCTCCCGACGTCGTCGTCGCGAACGCGGGCGTGCAGCTCTTCGGCCAGGACGCGAAGATCGCCGACCTGAGCCTCGAGGCGTGGCGCCGGACGATCGACATCAACCTCACCGGCACCTTCCTGACCGTGAAGCACGCGGTCAGGGCGATGCGGGGCCGCGGCGGCTCGATCGTCCTCACCGGCAGCCCCACGGGGCTGAACGGCGAGGGCCAGGACTTCACCGCCTACAGCAGCTCCAAGGCCGGCATCCACGGCCTCGGCCGCACGGTCGCCGCCGCCTACGCCGGCGAGGGCATCCGCGTGAACACCGTGGTGCCGGGCTACACCGAGACCCCGCTGGTGACCGCGATCTCGGGAGACGCCGAGGCGCGCGCCGCGATCGTCTCGCGCATCCCGATCGGGCGGCCCGGCTCGGCCGAGGACGTCGAGGGAATCATGGTCTACCTCGCGAGCGACGAGTCCTCGTACGCCACCGGCGCGCTCTTCCGTGTCGACGGCGGCATGACCACCCTGTGACCATGGGGCCGATCGGCATCCGTCCCGCCGTCGCGGCGATCCCGGCCGCTCTGCTGCTCCCGGCCGAGCGCGACGCGCAGGAGGTGCGCTGCGGCTCGTGGAGCCTGCGCAGCGCCGAGGGGCGCCTGGACGAGATCCGCTTCCAGGGAGCGCGGATCCTCCGGGGAGTGCGCGTCGTCGTCCGCGACCGCGACTGGGGGACGTTCGCGACCACCCGCGCCGACCTGCGCGTCGAGGACGCCGGGCTCGTGATCGAGGGGGTCGGCGAGAGCGGTGCCGCCCGCGTCGAGTGGACGCTGCGCGCCCGCTTCGAGGAGTCGGCCCTCCTGCTCTCGCTCGAGGCGCGCGCCGCCACCGCTCTGCTGCGCAACAGGCTCGGTCTGGTCGTGCTGCACGGAGTGGAGGCGTCCGGTGAGCCGCTCGAGGTCCGCCGCACCGACGGCTCCGTCGAGCGGACGCGGTTCCCGAGGGCCATCGCCCCGCATCAGCCGGCCCTCGACATCGCCGGTCTCTCGTGGACGGCGGGCGGAGTGGCGGTGGCGGTGGCGTTCGACGGCGACGTCTTCGAGATGGAGGACCAGCGCAACTGGACGGACGCGTCGTTCAAGACGTACTCCACTCCGCTGGACCTGCCGTTCCCGGTCGCGGTCGCCGAGGGAGAGGTCGTCCGGCAGAGCGTCCGGATCGAGTGCTCGGGGTCGCCGACCCCGGCGGAGGACCAGCCGGACGGGCTGCGCACCGCCCTCAGCGGGCACGGGTTCCCCGAGATCCTCACCGGAGCGTCGAGCGCACCGTCGGCGGCTCGGCCGGGGACCGAAAGGGTCCGCGGCGCAGGCCTGCTCGTCGAGTGCGACCCGCGCTGGGCGGGCTGGCGGCGGGTACTCGCCCGCGCCCTCGAGGACGCCCAGGAGCGGAGCATCGACCTCCGCATCGTCGCGGCGGCACCGGACGATGTCGCGCGGGTCCTCGGCGCCGTCGGCGACGCTCCGCTCGCCCGCCTCGGCGTCTACGCCGCGCACGGCCACCGCAGCACTCCTGAGCTCCTGGACGCGGCCCGGCGCGCGGTGGCCGGGACGGGCGTCGAGGTGCTCGGCGGCGTGCGCTCGCACTTCACCGAGCTCAATCGGGGAGCGCAGGAGCTCGCAGCCGTCGACGCTCCTCTCGCCTTCAGCCTGACCGCCTTCATGCACGACACCTCGGGCCATCAGCTCGTCGAGTCGCTCGGGACGCAGCGCACGGTCGTGCGGGACGCCCTGGCGATCGCCGACGGCCGTCGACTGCGCATCGGCCCGATCGCGCTCGGGGCGCGGATGAACGCGGTCTCGACGTCGCCGTTCGACCCGGGGGACGCCGACATCGACGCCCACGGCTACGGCCCGCAGCACCTGCCCGGTGCGACGGATCCCCGGCAGTCGTCACCGGCGCTCGCCGCGTGGGTCGTGGGGAGCCTGGCCGCACTCGCGCAGCCCGGCGTCGACTCGCTCGCCTACTTCGAGGAGTGGGGGCCGCGAGGAGCCGCGGGGACACCCGCAGGCCGGGTGCTGGAGTGGGCCGCCGAGCTCCGGGGCGGCGCGGTGCTGGCCGTGGAGGCGGCCGCGCTCGTCGCGATCGGCGTGCAGCGGGCGGGGGAGCAGTTGCTCCTCGTCGGCAACCTCGGCGCCACCGCGATCGAGCCGACGCTGGACGGGGTGCGCGAGTGGCGGCGATCGCTCGACGGCTCCCGCGGCGACGGGCCGCTCCGACTGGCTCCCGGTGAGGCCGCCCGCGTCGTGCGGACGGCTCAGCCCAGCGGAGTGTAGGCCGACGCCTCGAGCACGACCGTGCCGTCGGTGCAGACCTCGAGGGCGGCCGGAGCGCTGACCGCGGGATCGAGGTCGTCGACGACCTCGGCGACGATCCGCGTGGACACAGCGGACGGGCAGCCGTAGGCGCCGGGGGAGTGGCGGACGACGCGGACCTCGGCCCGGCCGGCGGGCTGCAGGGTGAGGAGGCCGCCCGGGTTCGGTCCGACGGCGGCGGCGACCGCGCCGATGCGCACGCCGTCGGCGTCCGTCGGGTAGACGCCCGGGATGCCGGCGAGCGTGCAGGGCGCCGGCGACGCGTTGGTGAGGACGAGGTCGAACGCACTGGAACCGGCGCCGGAGGCCTCGGGATCGGGGAGGTACTCGAGCGCGAGGTCGCCCCCGTGGCAGCGCTCGAGTACCGCCCCGTTCCCGAGG
>NZ_JAMRYM010000168.1:0-3616 GCF_023743255.1 Rathayibacter rubneri
CGCCGAGACTGCGGCGAGCGCCACCCGCGCGCCGTCCGGCGTCACGACGGGCTCCACAGAGCGGTCGACCGCGAGGTGCTCGGTGTCGAGCCCGTCCGGCAGGTCCACCGACTCGATCGCCAGCACGAACGGCCCGCGCTCGAGAGCGACCTGGCCTCGAACGGCGTCGATCCGCGGATGGGGTGTCACGAATCGCGCGGTCATCGGGAGCGAGAGGCGCACGGTGTCCCCGGCGCGGAACGCCCGGCGCACGGTCACCGTCTCGCGCGACGCCGCGACCGGCGCCCCGTCGAGCAACGCCGAGCCGCGCGCCCACGGCGGGATGCGGAGCGTGAGTGCGAATTCGGCGTCCTCCTCGATCCGCACGGCGATCTCGCCGTCGGCCTGGTACTCGGTCTCGACCTGCAACGCGATGCCGTCGGTCTCGACGCGGTAGGCCCCGTACTGGTGCAGCTGCACGCCCTCGTCGTCCGCGGTCGCGAAGCCCAGCTCGACGCTCGCCAGGGTGCGCGCGGTGTTCGTCGGGCAGCACGAGACCCAGAACCAGGGCGCCCGCAGGCTCGACTGCGCCCGGTCGGTCTCGACCGACTCGTCGGGCTCCACTCCGTCGGCCCGCTGCTGCAGTGTGTTCGTGTAGAAGAAGGCGCGTCCGTCGGCGCGGATCGCGGGCAGGACGGCGTTCAGCAGCGTCCGCTCGATCAGATCGGCATGGGCCGTCTCCCCCGAGCGCAGCAGCAGGCGCCAGCTGAGCATGTCGGACGCGATGGCGGCGCAGGTCTCGGCGTAGGCGCGGTCCGGCGGCAGCTCGTAGTCGGCGCCGAACGCCTCGTCCTGGTGGTGCGAGCCCATCCCGCCGGTGATGTACGTGCGGCGCGCCACGGTGCTCGACCACTGGTGGCGCACCGCCTCCTCGAGCTCGGCGTCGTCGGTCTCGACCGCCACGTCGAGCGCTCCGGAGGCGAGGTAGAGCGCGCGGACCGCGTGCCCGCGCAGCACGTCCGCCTCGCGGACGGGGATGTCGTCCTGGAAGTACTCCGCGCCGAACTGCACGGGTCCGAGAGTCCCGGTCCCCCGCCGCTCGACGAAGAGGCGGGCGAGCTCGAGCCAGCGGCCCTCCCCGGTCGCCCGGGCGAACTCGGCGAGCGCCGGTTCGATCTCCGGATGTCCGCAGACCGCGACGCGTCCGTCCGGACCGAACTCCCGCCAGACGTGCTCCGCCAGCCGACGCGCCACCGCGGGCAGCAGATCGTCGTGCCCCGTGCGCAGCCGCGCCACCGCCGCCTGGATCAGGTGCCCGAACGAGTACAGCTCGTGCCCCCACTCCAGGTTCGAGTACCGAGCCGGCTGTCCCGGGCGGCCGAAGCTCGTGTGCAGGTAGCCGTCCTCCTCCTGCGCCGCGGCGACCCGCGCCACGAGGGCGTCGTAGGAGGAGGCGAGCTCCGCGTCGTCCGAGCGGCCCAGCTCCCAGGCCATCGCCTCGAGCAGCTTGTAGACCTCCGAGTCGACGAACTCGATGCCCGCGTGGCGGTTCCCGGAGGCGTCCGAGATCGTGCCGTCGGCCGCGCGGTCGAAGTTGCCGGCCCAGCCCACGCGCTCGATCCACGAGAGGCAGTGGCCGATCACGGCCTGCGCACCGAGGTCCTGGTACCGCTTCCAGAACCCGCCGGTCAGGCGGATCTCGTGCTGCCCGAGTGGGCGGAGCCGTCCCGAGCTCGGCGCCACCGGGCCGCCGAGAGCGGAGGCGGTGGCGAGAGCGGGGGACGGAGTGGGGGACGTCGTGGTCACGGAGTTCTCCTAGGTGGAACGGTCAGTCCTTGACGGCGCCGGCGGTGACTCCTGCGGAGACGTAGCGCTGGGCGACGACGAGGAGCACGGCGGCGGGGAGGGAGGCGACGACGGCGGTCGCCATGATCGAGTTCCACTCCTGGTTGTTGTTGCCGATGTAGCGGTAGATGCCGAGCGTGATCGGCTGCAGGTCCCCTCCGCTGTCGAGCGTCGACGCGAAGACGAAGTCGGACCACGCCCAGAGGAAGGCGAAGAGCGAGACCGTGACGACGGAGTTGCGGCTGATCGGCATGATCACCGATGTGAAGGTGCGCCAGGCGCTCGCGCCGTCCATCCGGGCCGCCTGCGTCAGCTCGTCCGGGATCCCCGACATGAACGCGGTGAAGATCAGCACGCCGAACGGCACGGCGATCGTGGAGTCGGCCACGATCAGCCCGGCCACCGAGTTCAGGAGCCCCAGGTTGAGGTAGATCGCGTAGAACCCCATCGCCATGATGATCGCCGGGATCATCTGCGCGATCAGGAGCACGAACGAGAGCCCGTTCCCTCCGCGAGGCCGCAGCTTGGCCAGCGAGTACGCGGCCGGAGCGGCGATCGCGACGGTGAGCACGACCGTCCCGAGCCCCACGATCAGGCTGGTGCCGAGGAAGGGCAGCTGCTCGCGCAGCACTGCCTCGTAACCGGTGAAGGTGGGCGAGAACGGGAACCAGTCCGGCGGATCCTTGCGCATCGAGCCGGTCGGGGTGAGCGAGACGTTCACCATCCAGTAGACGGGGAACAGCATGATCCCCGTGAGCACCAGGCCGACCGCGGTGAGCCACCAGGGCCTGCGCGCGGTCACGACTGCGCCTGCTTCCGCTGCACGCGGATGTAGACGACGCCGAAGACGAGAGCCAGGAGGATCAGCAGATTGCCGACCGCCGCCGCGGGTCCGAAGTCGGGCAGCATCGAGCCGAAGCCGAGCTGGTAGGTCCAGGTCGCGAGGGTGGTGGACGAGTCGGCGGGGCCGCCCTTCGTCATGATCCAGATGATGTCGAACACCTTCAGCGTGTAGACGAGGCCGAGCAGGATCGTGATCGCCGAGACCGGCCGCAGCAGCGGCAGCGTGATGCGCCAGAAGGTCTGGAACCCGTTCGCGCCGTCGAGCGAGGCCGCCTCGTAGAGGTCCTGCGAGATGTTCTGCAGACCGGAGTAGAGGATCACGAGGTTGAACGGGATCCCGATCCAGATGTTGGCGATAAGGACCGCGATCAGCGAGGTCGACGGCGACGTGAGCCAGTTGATCTGCCCGATGCCGAACGACTCCAGGAACGCGTTGACGATGCCCGACTCGCTGTTGAGCATCCACGACCAGGTCGACGCCGACACGATCAGCGGCAGCAGCCACGGCACCAGGAACAGCGCCCGCAGCGTCGCCGAGAGCGGGAACGTCCGGTAGAAGAAGACCGCCAGCGCGAGCCCGATCGAGAACTGGAAGGCGATCGAGACGACGGTGAACACCGCGGTGTGCAGCAGTGCCGGACCGAAGGTCGCGTCCTGGAAGACGCGGACGTAGTTGTCGAACCCGATGAACGCCGCGTCGCCCTGCACGAACGAGCGGACGGTGTAGTCCTTCAGGCTCAGCTCGAGGTTGCGGTAGAGCGGGAGGGCGTAGAAGACGAGCAGGTAGGCGACGAGCGGAGCGAGGAACGCCCATGCGATCAGCTGGCTCCCGTCCAGGCGCGCTCGGCGCCGGCGGGGGGCGACGGCCGCGGGGGCGGAGTCCCTCCGCTCGCCGCCGCGCTGCAGCAGCCGGGCGGTCTCGGTGGTGGTGGTCATGATTCCCTCTTCC
>NZ_JAMRYM010000169.1:0-3514 GCF_023743255.1 Rathayibacter rubneri
GCATCGCCGTCCGGCGCCCCTCCGCACGGCGACGCGCCTGGCGCACCTGCGCCAGCAGCAGGTGGCGGGGCGCGGCGGGCGCACGGGAGCCGTGGACGAGCGGGTGCTGCTCGACGAGCTGGTCGCCCGCCGGTCGGTGCTGACCGGGCGCTGAGGGCTCCGCAGCCCTAGGCGCTGGCGAGCCGCGAGGCGACCCGACGGCGCCGCAGGTCGACCAGGGCGACGACTCCGGCCGCGACGCAGAGCACCGCGACGACCGGAGCGACGAGGTCGAGGGCGAGCTCGAGGCCCAGGGACGTCGCCAGGGCACCGGCGGCGATCGCGACGACCGCCTGGCCGAGGTAGCTCACGAGGTACACGGCCGAGATCATCGATCCCCGGTGCTCGGCGGGGGCCGCCTGCCCCACGAGCGCGAGCCCGCCCGAGAAGCTCAGCGAGTAGCCGACCCCGCTGACCACGCTGAAGGCCAGGAAGAGGGCGAAGGATCCGCTCGCCGCGGCCCCCTCCATCAGCCCGAGGCCGCCGATGGCGGTGACCGCCCCGGTGATGATCGCCGTGTGAGCGGGGACCCGCTGGATCGCGAGCGCGGTGATCCCGATGACGATCGCGGACAGGGCGAGAGCGGAGCCGATGACGAGCAGATCGGTCGCGCCGGTCAGCTCGCGGGCCATCTGCGCGCCGAGCGAGAGCACGAGCGCCCCGGTGGCGTAGGCCACCGAGACGGCGAGGGTCGCCCCGGCGTAGGCCCCGCGCAGCCCCGCGGGGACGTGGGGGAGCCGGGGCCGCCAGCGTCGCGACCCGTCGGGCCGGTCGTCGCGGGTGAGCGCGAGGAGCACGAGCGCCAGCACGCCCACCAGCGCGAGGACCCAGTAGCTCAGCTGCAGGGGCAGCGGCGCGTACTGCGCCAGGGCGCCCGAGAGCAGGAGCGAGAGGGTCAGCCCGGTGGCGGTCGACACCGTCGTGAGCGACGAGGGCAGCCGGGGGTTCGAGGAGACGTTGTCGTCGACGAGGGAGGCGCTCGCCGCACTGAGCGCGAGCGCGGTGCCCACGCCCTGCAGGGCGCGGCCGACGTAGAGCAGCGCGACTCCGCTCGCCAGCGAGAACGCGACCGCCGAGACCGCGATGAGCGCGACTCCGAGCAGCATCGTGCGACGGCGGCCGATCACGTCCGAGAGGTCGCCGACGACGAGCAGGCTCAGCAGAAGGGCTGCGGGGTAGGCCGCGAAGACCGACGTGACGACGACGGGCGCGAGATCCCACCGGGCCGCGTAGCTCGGATAGAGCACCGACGGTGCACCGCTGGACCACAGGCAGAGCGCGAGGACCAGGGTCGACACCCAGAACGCTCCGCGGCGCCCGAAGCGGATCATGCGCGGGAGCGATCGGCTCCGCGGGCGCCGCTCACGCCGCTGCGGCGCGCAGCACGCGGCGCTCGCCGGCGGTCACCGGGACGCCGAGGCGGTTCTGCGCCGGGGGGAGCGGGCAGTTGTAGTGCGGCGAGAAGCCGCACGGCGGGATGTAGGCGCGGTTGAAGTCCAGGAGCACGGGCCCCGGCGTGCCGGCGTCGGCCGCGCCGCCCAGGCGCTGCACCACGAGAAAGCGGCCCACGGGGTAGCTCGCGAGCTCCGGGTCGTCCGAGCGGTTCGTCGGGTCGCCGAAGGGGACGAGCAGCGTGCCTCCGTCGTCGAAGGCCGCCACGGTGTACTCGTGGGCGCTGCCGTCGTCGACGAGCGAGAAGGTGATGTCGCCCGGGACCACGAGCTCGCGCGTGGCGCCGTTGTCGCGGAGGTGCTCGAACGGGATCGTGCGGTCCTCGTCGACCGGCTCGAACCAGGCCTCGAGCACCCAGGCGGCGTCGAACGGGAACGTCTCGATCGCGTCGAAGGAGCGGATGCCCTCCGAGGCGGCGTCCCACACGCGGTAGCCGTACTCCTCCTCGCCGGTGTCGAGGCTCGGCCGGCGCATCCGGGTGAGGGTGGCGGTGGGGCCGTAGCCGGCGAGCGCCGCCTCGTCGTCGACGCTCTCGCCCGGCTCGAGCCAGCGGGTCTCGACCAGGGCGAGGTCGCCGCGGGGGCCGGTGACGCGCTCGGCGCGGCGGGCGAGCCACGACTCCCAGCCGGCGCGGGCCGACTCCGTGGTGTCGATCGAGGCGCGGGAGGGGGCGGTGATGCTGCTGCTCGTCGAAGGCATGCAGCGTGCAACGCGCGAGCGCCTCGAAGTGTTCCCGCGGTGCGGGCCGCAGATGAGACGCCTCTCATCCTCGTCTCACACCGGCCTTACGCCCCCTCGGGAGGCTGAGGGCACGGGTCGAGGATCCGCCGTGTCCCCCGGGACGCGATCGCCGCTCCGAGGGGAACGCCATGGTCATCCGCATCGCCCTGTACTCGCACGACTCCGTGGGGCTCGGCCACGTCCGGCGCAACGTCGCACTCGCGCATGCCCTGAACACCGCGCTGCCCGAGCTGCTCGGCGAGGAGGTGACGGGGCTGCTGATCACGGGGCAGTCCTCCGCCACCGCGTTCGCCGCCCCCGACGGCTGGGACTGGCTGGCGCTGCCCGGGGTCACCACCGGCGATCAGGGCTACCGCTCGCGCCACCTCGACGTCGAGCTGCGCACCCTCACGAGCCTGCGCGGAGGAGTCGTCCAGGCCGGGCTCGCAGCGTTCGCGCCCGACATGGTGGTCGTCGACCGGCACGCGTTCGGCGTGCACGGCGAGCTCGAGCCGGCGCTGCGGGCGGTCCGCGCGGCGAACCCCTCCGCGGTCGTCGTGCTCGGGCTGCGCGACGTGCTCGACCGCCGCTCCGCGACCTCGGCCGAGTGGAGGGCGATCGGCGGGGCGGCGGCCGTCCGCGAGCTCTACGACGCCGTCTGGGTCTACGGCGACCCGACGGTGCACGACCCGACGGCCACGGGAGAGATCCCGCCCGGGCTGCACGACCTCGTCGCGCACACCGGCTTCCTCGCGAACGGACGGCTCGGCGCCGGTCACTCCGTCGTCGAGGAGCCCTTCGTCCTCACCACCGTCGGCGGCGGATCGGACGGCCGCGCGATCGCCGAGGCGGCCGTCGCGGCCGAGGTCCCCGCGGGCTACCGGCACGTCGTCGTCACCGGGCCGCAGATGCCCGCCGAGCACCGCCGTGCGATCCGGGCCGCCGCCGGGCCCTCGACCACGGTCGTCCGCTCGGTGCCGGATGCGCTCGCACTGCTGCGCCGCGCCTCCGCCGTGGTGAGCATGGGCGGCTACAACACGGTGTGCGAGGTGATGAGCACCACCGCCCCCTCGCTGGTCGTGCCGCGCGCGCACCGCAGGCAGGAGCAGCGGCTGCGGGCCGAGGCGCTCGCCGCTCGCGGAGCCGTCGAGGTGCTCGAGCAGGACGACGTCACCGCCGAGTCGCTCGGCGCCTGGTTCGCCGCACGCGTCGGCACCGAGGTGCACCGCTCGGGCATCGACCTCGACGGACTCGCCGCCGTCGGCCCGCTCGCCGCCCGGCTCGTCGTCGCCGCGCGCGGCAC
>NZ_JAMRYM010000170.1:0-3512 GCF_023743255.1 Rathayibacter rubneri
GGACGGGGAGGAGGAGGGGCGGTCAGACCGCGACGGCGACGCGTTCGGCACGCCGCGTGCGGGAGGCGCTCGGCGTCGTGGCGCGCACGAGGGCGTCGCCCGTCAGCTGCACGAGCGCGACCGTGGCGACCAGGATCACGATCGTCGCGAGCATCACCGTGTTGTCGAACCGCTGGTAGCCGTAGGTGACGGCGACGTAGCCGATGCCGCCGGCTCCGATCGTGCCCGCGATGGCCGAGTACTCGATCATCGCGATGGTGTTGATGGTCAGGCCGCCGATGATCTGCGGCACCGCCTCGCTGAGTTGCGCCGAGCGGATGACCTGCAGTCGCGACGCTCCGGACGCTCGGGCCACGCGGGTCAGCGCGATCGGCACGCTCCGCAGCGCGTTCTCGACGATGCGGGTGAAGAACGCGATGCCCGCGATCGACATCGGCACGACGGCGGCCGCGATCCCGATGTTGGTGCCGGTGATCAGCCGGGTGAACGGCATGATCGACGCCATCAGGATCAGGAACGGCAGCGACCGGCCGATGCTGATCACCCAGCTCAGACCCTGGTGCGCGGCGCGGTTCTCGAACAGCCCGCCGGGCGCCAGGTTGTGCACGGCGGCTCCGAGCGGGATCCCGACGAGCACGACGATCGTCATGACGATGCCGACCATGATCAGCGTCTCGCCGAGCGCGGGCAGGACGAGCGCGGGGATCTCGGCGATCGGAACGCGGTTGTCGACATGCAGGCTCATGCGGCGACCTCCTCGGCGAGGGCGACCGGAGCGGAGGCGTCGCGGGCGGGAGCGGGGCGGACCGAGAGGCCGAGCGGGCCGGCCGCGTCGACGAGGCGGCGCTCGTCGACTCCGTCCAGCGCCACGGTGGCGTGGCCCACGGCCCGCCCGCCGATGGTCTCGATCGCGGCGCCCAGCAGCGACACCGGTCCGACGGAGTCGGCGAGCCGCGCGATCCAGTCCGCCGGCACGTCGGGGCGCGCGTAGCCGAGCACCCACTCCGTGAGGCCGGGCGCGGGAGCGGCGGCGGGGCGCAGCGGGTTCAGGGCCAGACCCAGCGGCGAGGAGGCGTCGCGCAGCAGGTCGACGAGGCGCCCCGACTCCACGATGCGGCCGTCCTCGAGCAGGGCGGCGGAGTCGGCGACCTGGCGCACCGTCTCCATCTCGTGGGTGATGAAGAGGATCGAGAGCCCCAGGTCGTCGCGCAGCTCCTTCAGGAGCGTGGTGATCGCGGTGGTCGACGCCGGGTCCAGGCCCGAGGTGGCCTCGTCCGAGAGCAGCACGCTGGGGCGCAGCGCCAGGGCGCGCGCGATGCCGACGCGCTGGCGCTGGCCGCCCGAGAGCTGGTGCGGGTAGTGGCCGGCGCGCTCCGAGAGCCCGACGCGGTCGAGGAGCTCGGCGACGCGGCGCTTCGTCTCGGCGGCCGTCACTCCGAGGTACTCGAGCGGCAGAGCGACGTTCTGCGCCGCGGTCCGGCGGCTGAAGAGCCCGTCGGACTGGAAGACGGTGCCGATGCGACGGCGGGCGACGCGCAGCTCCTGCTCGGACAGCTGCGAGAGGGCGTCCCCGTTGACGACGACCGAGCCCGAGGTGGGCCGCTCGAGCAGGTTCACGCACGCGGCGAGCGTGCTCTTCCCGGCGCCGCTCGGCCCCACGACGGCGAAGATCTCGCCCGTCGCGACCGAGAAGTCGAGGCGGTCGAGCACGGTGACGGCGGCGTCGCCGTGCCCGTAGGCCTTGGTGAGCTGCTCGAGGCGGATCATGCCTGGTGTCCTTCCGGGACGGTGCGGAGCGGGCGCCGTCGGCGCACGGGACGATGATGGAGCATCGTCGCCGCCTCGCGTCGCCCTCGTGACGTCCGCCGTAACACTGGGCCGTGGCCCACCCCCGGAAGGGTCTGGCTCAGTACACGAACCAGCGCAGCCAGTCGCGGTTGTGGGCGTGCACCAGCGCCAGGAACACGACGACGTCGAAGAGCAGGTGCACGCAGATCACGTAGGTCAGCGACTTCGTCTTCGAGAAGATCCAGCCCTGCAGCAGCGCGAACGGGATCGTGAACGCCGGCGCCCACTCGCGGTAGCCCAGCTCCCACAGGAACGACACGAAGACCACCGCCTGCAGGATGTTCGCCCACCACAGCGGGAGGTGGCGGCGCAGCACGGCGAAGACCACGCAGATGAAGAACAGCTCGTCCCAGATGCCCACGAAGCCGACGCCGACGAAGAGGCGCGCGATCTCGTCGGGAGCGTGGATGGCCGGCCAGTTGAGGTAGGCGCCCGAGCGGATGAAGTAGAACGGCAGCAGGATCCAGCCCAGCACGAGAACCGCGGGCAGGTACGACTTCTCCAGCGGCGTCCACTTCTGCCCGGTGCGGATCGGGAACCGGATGATCCGCCGCTTCGTGCCGTACCGGTCGATGGCCCAGGGCACGGCGACGGCCGCCGAGAGCACGACCCCCATCAGCGCCATGTTGGGGTAGTCGAGATTCGCCTCGACCGAGATCGTGCTGACGATCACGAGGCCCGCGGCGATGAGCGAGAGGTCGACGGCGAGGACGCGGTCGATCGCCAGGGCGAGCAGCAGGCTCGCGGCCAGCACGAGGTAGCCCGCGAGGGGCAGGCGCAGTCCGAAGAGGAGCACGGCCGAGGCGGACATGCCGGCGGCGGGAGCGAGAGCGGGAGGCACGGGTTCAGGGTAGGCGCGGCGAGGTCGCCGAACCCTGCTCAGCGCAGCGCGTCGAGGGCGATGGCCGCGGCCCGGGCGACGAGCGCGTCGTCGTAGTCCTGGGCCGGATCGTTCCGCTCCGTCAGCACCGCGATCACGATCGCGGCGGCGTCCGGCCGCTCGACGAGCGCGAGGTCGGTGCGCAGCCCGCCCGCCCCTCCGGACTTGTCGAAGACGGTCCAGCCCTCCGGGGCGCCCGCTCGCACGAGCGCGTCCCCGGTGGCGTTGCCGCTCATCCACTCGCGGAGCAGGTCGCGGTCGTCGGGGTGGAGGGCGCCGCCGAGCAGGAGCGCCCGCAGATCCGAGGACAGGGAGCGGGCCGTGCCGGTGTCGAGACCCTCGGGCGTGGTCGTGTTCAGCTCGGGCTCGAGGCGGTCGACGCGGGTGACGTCGTCGCCGAGCCCGCGCAGCGCCTCCTGCAGTCCGGGAGGACCGCCGAGCTCCCCGAGCACCACGTTGTGCGCCGTGTTGTCGCTGACGCGCACGGCGGCCTCGGCCACCTCGCCGAGCGGCAGACCGGAGGCGGTCGCCGGGCCCGTGACGGGGGAGTGGTCGACGACGTCGCTCCAGGTGACGACGCGCTCGAGATCCTCGGGTGCGGTGCGCGCCAAAAGGGCGCCGGCCGCGAGCGCCTTGCTCGAGGAGGCGAAGCGGAAGCGCTCGTCGGCGCGGTGCTCGAGGATCCGCTCGTCGCCCGTATCGACGACGACGAGCCCGATGCGGGCGTCGTACTCGGCCTCGAGGGCGTCCATCGCCGCTCCGATCGCCGGCACGACCGCCGACG
>NZ_JAMRYM010000171.1:0-3504 GCF_023743255.1 Rathayibacter rubneri
GGCGTCGCGGTCGGCTCAGGCGTCGCGGTGGGCTCGGCGGTGGGCTCGGGCGTCGCCGTCGGCTCGACCGTGGGCTCCGGGGTCGCCGGGGGCTCGACGGTCGGCTCAGGCGTCGCGGTCGGCTCAGGCGTCGCGGTCGGTTCAGGCGTCGCGGGCAGCTCGACCGCCGCGCCCTCCGGCACGACGGAGAGCAGGGCGCGCGCCACGTCGCTGAACGCGCCGACCGGGTGGTTGCGGAAGACCGGCGAGGTGCCGAAGAGGAACGCCTCGGTTCCCGACTCCGTCGCGAACGACACGGCGGACGCCTGTCCGGCCGCGTCGGTGCGCGACGCGCCCTCGCTGTCGGTCCAGTGACCGGCCACGAAGTCGCCGTAGGTCTGCTCGACCGCGACGCTCGCGTCGAGGTCCGAGAACCACATCGCGGGCGAGACGAACGCCGTGTCCTGCGGGTAGTCGCCGAGGACGCCGCCCTCGGGGGTCTCGACCGACACGATGCCGTTCGAGCCGCCGGTGGCGGTG
Organism: Rathayibacter rubneri; assembly: GCF_023743255.1. Lineage (NCBI taxonomy): Bacteria > Bacillati > Actinomycetota > Actinomycetes > Micrococcales > Microbacteriaceae > Rathayibacter > Rathayibacter rubneri. The sequence continues at coordinate 520 of NZ_JAMRYM010000171.1, forward strand.
GTGGCGGTGAGCTGCGCGAGGGCGAAGTCGGTCGCGAACGACGCGCCCGCGGCTCCGCGGCCCACGACGTCGCCGCCCGCGGCCAGGAACTCCTCGACCGCGGTGCGGCCCGCGGCCTGCTCCGGAGTGAAGGAGAGCGCGCGACCGAGCAGCAGCACGTCGGCGTCGGCGAGGGTCGCCTCCCCCGTGGTCAGCGTCTCGGCGTCCACGGCGACCGCGTCGGCGAAGCCGAGCTTGGCGAGGGCGTCGCGGTCCTCGTGGGAGCCGGAGTAGGCGACGCGCACGGGCGCGAGCGCGGTGCCCTCCTCGTCGCGGACCCGCTCGGCGGTGGTCGCGGTGAAGTCGACGCCGAAGACCGACGCCGCCTCCTCGGCCGCTGCCAGGCCCGCGTCATCGGCGCGGAGGGCGATCGTGCCGTCCTCGAACTGCTCGAGCGCGACGCCGTCGGCCAGCAGCGCGTTCACGGCCTGGTACTCCAGCACGCCGCGCGGCTCGAAGGCGAGGTAGTCGGCTCCGCTCGGGACGGCGCCGGAGGGGACGACCTCGGTGACGGCCTCGACGGGGACGTCCGGGAGGACGTCGGTGGTCGATCCGAGCGCCTGGACGTCGGCTCCCCAGAGCAGCGCGAGGCTCCAGGCCGACACGTCGTACATCTCGGGCACGCGGCTCGAGATGTCGGTGCCGTCGGCGAGCAGGACGTTGGCGAGGCCTCGCACGCTCTGGTGCATGTCGACGAGGTAGGTGCCCGCCGCGTAGGTGCGGCCCTCGACGGTCATCTCGGAGGTGGTGCGGCCGACCTCGACGCCGTGCGCGAGGAGCTGCGCGACGAGGGTCTCGGCGTCGGACGTCGAGCGCTGGGTGCCGTCGACCGGGATCGCGTAGGCACGCGGGTACTCGGTCGTGTACACGTCGGTCTCGTCCCAGATCTCGGTCCACTCGGTCGGCGTGCCGGCCGGGAGGTCGGACGGGGCGACGTCGGCGGGGATCTCGACGGCGGGGGCGCCGGTGACGCCCCGCTCGAAGATCGCGACCTGGTTGGTCAGCAGCGCGTCGCGGTTCGCCTCGATGTAGTCGACGGTCGCGTCCATCACGATGTCGGCGACCTCGATGTCGATGTCCGCGTTGGCCTGGTGCTGCGCCACGTCGTCCGTGCGCCCGAGGGGCAGCTCGACCGTGTTCGTGATCGCTCCCTGGAAGGCGACGTACTGCGGGGCGAAGATCGGGGGCCAGTCGTCCCAGCCCGCGCGGATGTCGCGGTAGGGGATGAGGATCTTGCCGGTGTTCTCCTCCGTCGCGCTGCCGTCGGCCGCGAGGTAGGTGTTGCCGGGCACGTCCGCCTCGACGACGCGGCGCTCGATCTCGAGCGCGGTGGCGTACGCGTGCGGCAGGAAGAGGTCGTACTCGTAGTTCTCGCCGTGGGGCGGGCCGCACGGCTCGACCTGCAGGATGCCGGTGTAGCCATGGATGTCGATGAAGTACGTGGGCTGCAGAACGCTCGAGAGGTCGCGGATGACGGCCGACTCGTTCGTCGCGCCGGTGATCATGTCGCGGTTCGGGTCGTAGCCGGTGGCGACGGCCCGCTGGCCGAGCGCGCGTCCGTCGGGGTTGTTGGTCACCGTGAAGTAGAGGCGGTTCCCGGCGAGGAGCTCCTCGGTCTCGGCGTCCTCGGCGGTGGCGAGGCGCTCGATGTAGTTAAGGATCGCGTCGGTGCCCTCCCACTCGTTGCCGTGGATGTTGCCGTTGAACCAGGTCGGCACCTTGTAGCCGGCCATCAGCTCGGCGTCGGCCTTCGCGCTCGCGGGGTCGTACTTGAGCCGGTCGCGCCACTGCTCCTGCTGCGCGGTCTCGGCCGCGGTCTCGGGAGCGGTCAGAGTGACCAGGTAGATGTCGCGCCCGAGGGCGGACTGCCCGACGACCTGCGTCGAGACGCGGTCGGAGCTCTCGGCGAGGTCGTTGAGCATCGGCGCGATGGCGTCGTAGGGCGTGACTCCGCGGACCAGCGAGGCGTCGGTCGGATCGACCGGCACCTCCGTCAGCGGGGTCCGCACCGGGTACGACTCGGGCTCGACGAGCGAGGCCGGAGCGGCGGCCGGGCGGACGAGGTCCACGCGGCTGTAGTCGGTGGCGGTCGAGGTGCTGCCGGGCAGCGTGGTGGCCGTCGCGGCGGGCGCGACCAGGAGTCCGCCGGAGGCGAGCGCGAGCGCGGCGCAACCGGAGACGAGGGCGGTACGTATTCTCAAGCGGAGTTCTTCCCGTGTCGGAGTGGATCGGTGAGGTGGCGCGGAGAGGTGCAGGGGCTCTCGCTCACCCGTTCGACTTCGTCGACCTCGGAATGGCGTGTGAACCCTCTCAGGAACCTAGGTGAGTCGTGTTTCGAGCGCGTGTCGCGCGCCGAAACATGATCGACACACGGCGGGTAGTGGGTGGTGAGCGGGGCGGGGCCGGGGTTGCGGCGGTGGGCGGACGGGTCTCGATACGCCGCTGCGCGGCTACTCGACCAGCAGGAACGTCGACGGGCGGCGGCTCGAGCAGCACGAGCACCGACGCGCGCCTCTCGGCCAGCACGAGCCACGAAGGGAAGCGATCCGAGCAGGGAGAGCGCCGACCGGCGGCGGACCGACCAGCAGAAACAGCGGTGCATGGCTGCTCGAGCAGCACGCGCATCGACGCGCGGTTGACCCGCCTGGCGGGACCGCGGATGCGTGGGTACTCGGCCGGCGGGAATGCGGATGCGCGGGTACTCGGCCGGCGGGAACGTGCATGCGCGGCTGCTCGAGCAGCAGGGACGTCGAGGCGCGGCTGCTCGTTCGGCAGGAAGCGCGGAGCGTCGATGGAGGGCTCGATCGGGGTGGGCTTCCTCTCCAGCAGAAGGCGCGAATGCTGTCTCGAGAGCACTCGGTCGGGACTCGGGCGGCTCCGATCAGAACGGGGGCGGATCCGTGAAGCGCGGGCGAGCGGGCCGGTCGGCGACGGGCGGGAGGAGGG
>NZ_JAMRYM010000172.1:0-3473 GCF_023743255.1 Rathayibacter rubneri
GCGGCCTCCTCGGCGAGCCTGCGCTGGCGCTCGGCCTCGCGCGCGGCGACTCCCGCCTGGTACTCGGCGACGGTGCGGGACTCCGTATCGCGCAGCGCCGCGAGCTGCTGCTCGAGCACGATGCTCTGCTCCTGCTGCTCGACGAGCGCGGCCTCGGACGCCTGCTGGGCGCTCGTGGCCTCGGCGAGGGCGGCCTCGGCGGCGACCCGGAGGCGCTCGCGCTCCGTCTGCGCCACCTCGGCCTGGTCGGCCAGCGACGAGGCGGTGTTGCGGGCGGTGCTCGCCTGCTCGTAGATCGCGTTCGAGCGCTCGACCAGCTTGGTCATGTTGCCGATGCGGCCGAGCAGATCATCGGATCCGGTGCTCTCGCCGTCGAGGAAGATGTTGACGGAGAGGTCCGTGCCGGTGGTGCGGTACAGCTGGGCCGCGAGGAGGCCCGCCTGCTGCGACGCGGCGTCGGCCTCGTCGGCGCTCGCGGTCGCCTTGGTGTCGAGCGTGGTGGCGCGGTCGGCGGCGAGGTCGAACGCCTCCTGCGCCGTGAAGTACTCCTCGCCGCGCTTCTGCGCGAGCTCCTGGGCCGCGGCGACCTCGTCCTCGAGGCCGGCGATCAGCGAGGTGATGTTCTCGACCTGCGCGGCGGCGGCCTGGGTGTCGCCCTTGGCGGCCTCCACGTCGGCCCACGTCGGGTACTCCGCCGCCTGGGCGGGAGTGGCGACGAGGAGACCGGCGACGAGTGCGAGCACCGCGGACGCGAGTGCGGCGGACCGGAGCCGCCCGAGCCGTGGCGCGCCCGATGACGGTGCGGGGCGACGGCGGCGCGGGAGAGAGAGCATGGGACCTCGGGGTGATCGGGGGAACCCTCACCGCGGCAGGACGGCGCGAGCCGTCGCCGGGGGAAGGGCAATTCCGACCAACCCTAACCAAGCCCCTACCGCCGCGCCTAGAGATGCGGCAACCCCGGACGGGGTTGTTCACGTGTGCGAAACGTTCGGATTTTGCATCTGGCGCGATCATCCGTATGCTTGCGTGTCGGTAGTCATGGTGGGGTCGGCCGCAGGGTCGCCCTGCAGCTTCCGGCCCCATCGTTTAGTGGCCTAGGACGCCGCCCTTTCACGGCGGTAGCACGGGTTCGAATCCCGTTGGGGTCACGAAGACGACGCCGAGCAAGATCCGGTCGGGAACGAGCGGGTGAAAATCGAATAGCCTCGAAGGCAGTATGCTTGTCTTCGCAACGAGGCCCTGTAGCGCAGCTGGTTAGCGTGCCGCCCTGTCACGGCGGAGGTCGCGGGTTCAAGTCCCGTCAGGGTCGCAAAGGGGCCCTTCCGAGAGGAAGGGCCTTTTTCAGCGGCGGAACGTCGCAACGGCTCTGTAGCTCAGTTGGTAGAGCGCACGACTGAAAATCGTGAGGTCACGGGATCGACGCCCGTCGGAGCCACGGAAACCCTCGCCTAGCTTCTACATGGCGGGGGTTTCTTCATGTCCGGAACCGGGCCGTTCGCCCAGCCTGCCTGCGTAGCCTGATGAGGCCATGAATCCCGCCGCCTTCCCGCCGCCCGATCCGTCGACCGTCGCTCCCGACGAGGCTCCGGTCGCGCCTCCGTACGCCGCGGCGCCCAGCGGATGGCCCACGCCGACCGCGTGGCCGGCGCCCCAGCAGGCGCCCGAGCCGCAGCCGTCGATCCACGCGCCGTACTCGTCGCTCCTCTACCTCCCCGATCCGCGGGTGCGCTGGGGGCTGCCGACCGCCGTGCTCACGATCGCGGGGATCGTGGTGCCGCTCGCGGTGCTCATCCTGCTGTTCGGCTTCGGCGTGCTCCCCTACTCCCCCGCGCTGGCCTTCGCCGGCGCCTTCGGCAGCTACCTGATCGGCCTGGTCGTGCCGATCCTCGCGTCGCGGCTGCGCGGGCTGAAGTCCCTGGCCGCCGACTTCGGTCTGCGGTTCCGCTGGATCGACGTGCCGATCGGCATCGGGCTCGGGATCGCGGTGCGGATCGCCATCGTGCTGGTGCTGCTGGGCTTCTCCCCGTTCCTCCAGGACGCGCAGGGGAACCTCGAGCTCGAGCCGGATCCGCTGTGGTTCGTGCTCAGCTCCGTGGTCATCCCCGTGGTCGTCGCGCCGATCGTCGAGGAGATCCTCTGCCGCGGCGTCGTGATGCGGGCGGTGCGCAACCGCATGCTCCGCACGAGGGCCGAGGCCGCTCCCCCGACTCGGGGGCGGCGTGTCTGGGCGGCCGTGTTCAGCATCATCGCCTCCACGCTCGTGTTCGCGCTGCTGCACGGGCACCAGATGGTGAACCCGGCGACGATCGCCACGCTCGGAGTGACCACGGTCGTGGCGGGTCTCGCGCACGGCTGGATCTCGACCGTCACCGGGCGGCTCGGCGCGGCGATCATCTCGCACGCGACGCTGAACGGCACGGCGGTGCTGCTGCTCGTGCTGGTGACGGCGCTGGGCTGAACCCGGCCGGAGCGATGACTCCGGGCGGTGGGGGATCTCGATACGCCGCTGCGCGGCTACTCGATCAGCGGGGGCGCGCGTCAGACGTCGAGGGCGCGCAGCGGCGGGCGCTCGATCGGGAGCTCGCCGCGCACCTGCCGGTGCAGGCGCTCCATGTCGGAGTCCAGAGCGGCGGCCGTGCGGGCCGCGTCGGCGAGTCCGTCGAGCAGCTCCGCCGGCACCTGGCGGTCGTACTTGTAGTAGATCTTGTGCTCGAGGCTCGCCCAGAAGTCCATCGCGATGGTGCGGAACTGGACCTCGACGCAGACGTCGACGGATCCGCCCGAGAGGAACACCGGCACCTCGACGATCGCGTGCAGGCTCTTGTAGCCGTTCTCCTTGGGCGAGGCGATGTAGTCCTTCACCTCGAGCACCGTCACGTCGGGCTGCGACGTGAGCAGCTCGAAGACCCGGTAGACGTCCGAGACGAAGCTGCACGTGATCCGCACGCCCGCGATGTCGGTGATCGCTCCCGAGATGCCCTCGAACGTGGTGTCGCAGCCCTTGCGCTCGATCTTCTCGATGAGGCTGTCGGCCGACTTGAGCCGACTCGAGACGTGCTCGATCGGGTTGTAGTCCTGGAGCTCGCGGAACTCCTCCTGCAGGATCGACACCTTGGTGACGATCTCGTCCATGCCGAACTTGTACTGGAGCATGAACCGCGCGAAGTCGTCGCGCAGCGCCCGGATCTCGGCGACGGTGCCGGCGTCGAGGGCCTGCGCACCGGCGTCCGAGAGCGGAGGCAGTGCGGCGAGCGAGGGTTCGGAGGGGCGGCGATCCACAGTCGGACACCCTACGCGGGCGCAGCCAGCGGCCCGGTGTGAGCGGGAGGAGCATCTGCTCACAGGTCGCCCTGCGGCGGGAGCGGGCCGCGTGGCCATACTGGATCGTGTGAGCACCGCCGCCCCTCCGAACCCTCGCTCGCCGCACTGCCTCCGCTCTCGGACGCCGGTGCGCAGGCCCTCGACGCCGGCAC
>NZ_JAMRYM010000173.1:0-3309 GCF_023743255.1 Rathayibacter rubneri
CAGCAGGACGGCGCGGGCGGCGCGCAGGCCCGCGGCCAGCGACTCCTCGGATCGGACGCGGCCGACGCCGTCGGGCAGGAGCGGCGCGTGCCACGGGACGGTCTCGACGGCGACGCTCCCGGCGAGGGCGCCGAGCTCCTCGTCGAGCAGGCGGTCGACCTCGTTGGAGAACACGCGGACCCGGTCGCACTCGCGGTCGACGAGCACGGCGGCGATCGGGGCGCCGAGCAGGCTCGTGTGCACGCGTGCTCCCTCGAGGTACCAGGAGAGGGCCGTGGAGGACGTGAGGGCGACGGCGTCGGCGCCGGATCCGTCGAGGAGTTCCAGGACCCGCTCGCGCTTGACCGCGTGGTCGGCGGCGCTCACGCCGTCACCTCGACGGGGCCGAAGAGGACCCGGCCGGGCCCGCGGGCCGCGAGTCCCCACTCCGCACCCGTCCACCGCCGGCCCTCGAGGGACAACGGCTCGCCGACGGCGCGGCCGTCGAGCAGGAACCGCGCCACAAGTCCGTCGATCTCGACGCCGATCCGGGTGCCGACGGTGTCCAGTGCCGTCGCGGGGGAGTCGCCCAGGACGAGCTGGGCGCGGCCGTCGGCGTCCAGGCGCAGCTCCCTCGTGACGGAGTCGACGAGGACGAACGCCGCCTCGGCGCCGTGCGCGGAGAGCACGGTGGTCTCGATGCGGCGGTGCGCGCCGTCGAGCGGGCGCAGGAGCGCGGCGTCGGGATGGCCGAGCAGGGTGAGCCGTCCTCCGCCGACGGACTCGACCAGCTCGGCAGGCAGCGCGTGCCGGGAGTGCCAGGCGGCGCTGAGCCGCTCCCGGGAGAACGCGTCACCGCCGCGCGGTCGCGGCGCGGGCGTCGATCCGCCGCGCGGGGTCGGCCAGGAGGGCACGGGGGTCCCGGTGCCGCCCTCGTCCGTCTCGCCGATCAGCGGCCAGCCGTCGTCGCTCCAGCGCAGCGGCTGCAGGTGCAGCACCCGGCCCAGTGCGCCCTTCGCCTGGAAGTGGAGGAACCACTCCTCCCCGTCCTCGCCCGGGATCCACGCGCCCTGGTGCGGGCCGTTGACCCGCGTCCCGCCCTGCTCGAGCACGAGGCGGTGCTCCCACGGGCCGTCCCAGGCGGGCGCGCGGAACGCGTACTGCCAGCCGGTGGCGACTCCGCCGGCCGGTGCGAGCACCCAGAGCATCCCGTCGCGGGAGTAGGCCTTGGGCCCCTCCAGCGTCGTGCAGCCCTCGATCGCCTCGCCGTCGATCACCGTGCGCGAGGGCCCGAGGGCGCGGGTCAGCGCCGGATCGACGTCGAACACGTCGAGTCGGTTGGCGAAGCCCGCCCGCGAGCGGGCCCAGCCGTGCACGATCACCGCTCGGTCCTCGCCCCAGAACGGGCACGCGTCGATCACGCCTCTCGCCTCGAGCACGAGTCGCGGCTCGCTCCACGGGCCCTCGATCGAGGGCGCGTCGACCACGAGCACCCCGCGGTCCGGATCCCCCCAGACGACGAAGAGGCGGCCGTCGTGCTCCCTCAGGCTGGGCGCCCAGACTCCGCCGTCGTGAGGGGAGTCGGGCCGGTAGCCGCCGGCGTGGCCGACGGGCGTCCAGTTCATCAGGTCGTCCGAGTGCCAGAGCGGGAGTCCGGGGGAGCGGTCGAAGCTCGAGGCGACGAGCCCCCACCCGCCCGTCGACAGGGCGATCGCGTCCGGATCGGGGACGTCGTGGTCCAGCAGCGGATTCGTGAACACGGCGGTGGTCTCGCGGTCGTCGGGCATCGTCGCCTTTCTTGCAGTGCACCTGTTGGCACCCTGTGTGCCTCCTGCTACAGTACGTGAGAAACCGGTTTCTCGGAACCGCGACCCTGCGACCCGATCCGGCCGCCGCCACCGCCCGACACGGGCGCACGCTCAACGAGGAGTTGCACATGATCCGTCCCATCCCGCACCGGGCGCTCAGAGCCTTCGGCGCCGGCGCCGTCGCGCTCGGCCTGGCCGTGAGCGCCACTGCCTGCTCCGGACCCTCCGAGGAGGCGGCGGAGGAGTCCGCCGGCCCCGTCACCATCTCCTTCCAGTGGTGGGGCAACGACGAGCGCGCCGAACTCACCGAGGCCGCCATCGACGTGTTCGAGGAGAAGAACCCGGGAGTGACGGTCGAGACCTCCTTCTCGGCCATCGACTCCTACATCCCCAAGCTCGCGACGCAGATCGCCTCGGGGTCGCAGCCCGACCTGTTCCTGATCCCCATGGAGTCGGTGAAGGAGTACACGCAGAAGCAGGCCACCACCGACATCAGCGAGTACGTGGGCGACATCATCTCGGTCGACAAGATCCCCGAGGCCACGCAGAAGATCGGGCAGATCGACGGGAAGACCTACGGCTTCACCCTCGGCACCGCGACCTACGGCTGGGCCTACGACCCCAACGTCTGGTCCGCCGCCGGTCTCGAGACGCCGGACGAGGACTTCACCTGGGACGACCTGATCGACGCGGGCACCGCCATCCGCGAGGCCAGCGGGGGCGCCAAGGCCGCGATCAGCGACCCGGGCGGCTACATCGCCCTGTTCTCGACCTGGCTGAGCCAGCAGGACAAGCTCCTGTTCACCGAGGACGGCGAGCTCGGATTCACCGAGAAGGACCTGCTCGGCTGGTTCGACCTCATGCAGGAGCTGCGCGACTCCGGCGCCTCGACCGACCCGCAGACCACGTCGACGATCGACCAGAGCATGCAGAACTCCGGATTCGCCCGCGGGCTCGCCGCCGGCGAGTTCATCGCGGCGTCGATCACCGGCGCGTTCGTCGACACGCTCGGGGAGGGCAACGTCGCACTCGCGCCGATGCCGACCGACACCGGGGTGATCGGGCTCGGCATGGCCGGGACGAACGTGGCCGCGATCTCGCCGCAGTCGGAGCACCCCGAGGAGGCCGCCGCGTTCCTCGACTTCCTGATCAACGACCCGGAGGCCGCCGAGATCCTCAAGCTCAGCCGCGGCATCCCGCTCAACACCGACAACTACGACGCTCTGGCGCCGACCCTGAGCGGCGGCGACAAGATCGTCAACGACTTCGTGCAGAAGTACCAGCCGCAGTTCTCGGACCCCTCGCCGCTGGCCCCTCCGGGAGTGAGCACCCTGCCCGCCGACTTCACCCTCGCCTACGAGGGCATCACCTTCGGCCAGCAGTCGAACAAGGACGCCGCGAAGTCGCTCTACGCGACCTTCGAGGCCGCGATCTCGTGACCCGCCGGTCGGCAGGGTCGCCCCACCAGGAGGCACGGCGATGACCCTCACCGAAGAGGCGGTCACCCCGCCCTCCCTCCAGG
>NZ_JAMRYM010000174.1:0-3308 GCF_023743255.1 Rathayibacter rubneri
GGACGAGGCGGGGTCTAGGGGACGGCGGTCGGGGGCGCCGGGCGCACCGCGGCGCGCTCGGGGTTCGCGGGCCCCGAGGACGAGCGGACGATCAGCTGGGCGGGCACCGAGCGGTGCCGGTCGGCGGGGGCGTGCCCCTCGAGCGTGCGGATCAGGCGGTGCATGGCGATGCGCGTGACCTCGGCGAAGTCCTGCTTCACCGTGGTCAGGGGGCGGTGCAGGTACTCCGAGAACGGGTCGTCGTCGAAGCCGACCACGCTGACGTCCTCGGGCACGCGCAGGCCCGCGGCCTCGACGGCGTGGATCGCTCCGACCGCCATGTGATCGTTCGCCGCGAACACGGCGGTGACGTCGGGCCGGTGCAGGATCGACGCCATCGCCTCCGACCCCGAGCGCGGACTCCAGTCGCCGCTGAGCACCGGCGGCTCCGGGGCGTCGGCGTCGGCCAGGGCGGCGCGCCAGCCGTCGATGCGGCGGCGGGTGGCCGACCAGGTGCTCGCTCCGGCGATGTGCCAGACGGTCTCGTGGCCGAGGGCGAGGAGGTGCTCGGTCGCGCTGCGGGCGGCGCCGGCCTCGTCGGTGCCGACGACGAGCTCCTCCGGCCGGTGGTCCTCGCTCGGGTGGTCGAAGCTCAGCACGGTCACCCCCTCGGGGATCCGCAGCCGCGGGTGGCCGAAGTCGACGGGCTCCGAGAGGATGATCCCGTCGACGCCCTGGTCGACCAGCGTGTCGACCGCCTCCTGCAGCTCGGCGCCGCTGTTCTCGTGCGTGCGCACGACGCTGAGGAAGTAGCCGGCGGCGCGGGACGCCTGCTCGACGCCGTCGAGGATCGAGGACGGCCCGTAGAGGGACGTGCCCATGGTGACCATCCCGATCCGGCGGCTGCGCTGGGTGGCGAGCGCGCGGGCGGTGGCGTTGGGGCGGAAGCCGAGCTGCGCAATCGCGTCGGCGACCCTCCGCTCGATCGCGGGGGAGACGTGGGCCTCGCGGTTCACGACGCGCGAGACGGTCTTCTGCGAGACGCCGGCGACGCGGGCCACATCGGCCATGGAGACCCGCCGGCCGCGCTCCTCCGCGCCGGTGCCGGCTGCTGATGCGTCCACGGGGCTCCTTCGCTCACTCGTTCTGACAGCGCAGTCAACCGCGCTGTCGTAGGAGTAGACCACGGATTGACAGCGCAGTCAATCGGAGCGCCGTGGCACGGTGCGCGCCGGAGTCAACCCCGTGGAGCCCGCCGGGCCCCTCGTTCGAGACTGTCCGGACCTCGATGGGAAAGGACGACACGGATGCCGACCATTCACGCGCTGCGGACCCTCGCCGACGTCTACCGCGACCTCCGACCGGTCTCGCAGATCTATCTCGACGTCTCGATCGACTCGGGCGACCCGCCGGACATCGCCTTCGAGCGCGGCACCGCCGTCGCCGACGAGCTGCGGCGCCAGGGCGCCCCGCAGGGCGACATCGACGCGCTGACCGCGCTGCTGACCGGAGCCGGCCGGCCGCAGGGCCGCTCCTGCCTCTTCGCGGTCGCCGCCGAGGGCTCGATCGTGCTGTCCGAGGTGCTGCCCGGACTCGCCGTCGCCCCCGAGCACACCTCCTACGGGCGCCTGCCCGACGTGGTGCCGCTGCTGCAGCACCGCCCCGACGTCCGCTACCTCGTCGTCGAGACCTCGCGCGACGGCGGAGAGATCCGCCTGCACCGCCTCGGCGCCGAGCGTGCGGAGTCGGAGGAGTCGATCCAGGGTCGCACCGACACGCTGCACAAGCCGCAGGCCGGCGGCTGGCGGCACGACCGCTTCCAGAACCACGCCGAGGAGATCTGGCGGCAGACGCAGGCCGAGCTCGCCTCCTCGGTCGACGAGATCGTGCGGACCCGGCGCCCGCAGCTGCTCGTGGTCGCCGGGGACATCCGCGCCCGGCAGCTGCTCGCCGACCAGCTCTCCCCGTCCAGCGCGGCGATCCTCGCGGTGCTGCCCGCCAACACCCGGGCGGCGGGCAGCGACGAGAGCGTGCTCGACGAGTTCGTCCAGGAGCGGATCGACCAGCTGCTCCGGCGCGAGAAGGAGGACGTCCTCGACGCCCTCCGCACGCACGAGGGCCGGCACGACAACACCGTCGAGTTCCCGCTGGGCGCGATCGTGCAGGCGCTCGCCGCGGCGCAGGTGTCGACGCTCGTGATCGACCCCGAGCGGCTGCGCGAGCGCGAACTCCTCGCACTCGCGGGGGAGCCGTGGGTCGCGGCGGCCCCGGAGGAGGCACTCGGCGCCGAGGTCATCGGCGCGGTCGACGCGGCCGTCGCCCTCGTGCGCGCCGCGCTGCTGACGGATGCGCGCGTGCTGTGCACCGACTCCCGCACCGCTCCGGACGGGGAGGACGTGGTCGCGCTGCCGAACGACGCTCCCGTCGCGGCACTCCTGCGCTGGCGCACGGGGCCGCCGGTGCCGGGCGCCTGAGCACCGGCTCGACGGAGTGCAGAACGCGGGGTGAGGAGTGGGTCCGGCGGCTGTCGGCCGAGGGCCTCCTCCGTCGGCCGACATTCTGCGCAGACCGGGCGTTCGGCGCGGCCCGGGTGCTCTGAGCGGCCTAGGAGACCAGCGGCAGCAGCGGCAGCACGGCCAGCGCCGTGAGGGCGCCGAGCGCCGCTCCCGCGAGCACGTCCGTCGGGAAGTGCATGCCGAGCGCGAGGCGCGAGAGCATCATCGCGACCACGAGGAGCACCGCGAGCGGCCAGAGGGCCGGCAGCATCACCGCGAACACGATCGCGGCGGCCGTGGTCGAGGTGGCGTGCGAGCTCGGGAAGCTGAGCTTGCTGGGGGCCTTGCCGCGCACCTCGACGCCCTCGCCGAGCGGACGCGGGCGGCGCACGACGCGCTTCACGCCGATCGAGAGCGCGTGCGCGACGACGATCGCGACGTCGCAGAGGGCCCAGGCCCAGAACCGCGACGGGTCGAGGAACGCGGCCAGCACGCCGAGCAGGAGCCAGCCCGCGGCGTGCTCGCCGACGAAGCTCAGCCCGCGCGCGACCGGCAGCAGGGGACGGGTCGGCGGGAACCGCTGCACGGCGGTGATGATCGCCGACTCGCGGCTCCTGAGGGTCGGCATCGGGTCATCCTAGCGAGGTCGAGGGGAGGGGGCGGCGGAGGATCGCTCCGCCGCCCCGGTGGGTCACGCCTCGGCGTCGCCCTCGCCCTCGGCCTTGCGGCGACGGGCGTTGAGGCCCAGGGCAGCGGCGCCGGCGGCCAGCAGGGCCGTCGCTCCGCCGATCAGGCCGACCGACTCGACACCGGTCGAGGCGAGGCCTCCACCCG
>NZ_JAMRYM010000175.1:0-3304 GCF_023743255.1 Rathayibacter rubneri
CCCTCAGCCCGTGCACCGGGCGATCACCGTGCTCGACGCGCTGCGCTCGCCGCGGCAGCTCTCGCGCGAGGTGCTCGCCGGCATGGTGACGACCCTCGCCCTGGTGCCCGAGGTGATCTCGTTCTCGGTCGTCGCGGGCGTGGACCCGATGGTCAGCCTGGTCTCGTCGATCGTGCTCGCGCTCACCATGTCGATCCTCGGCGGGCGGCCGGGGGTGATCACGGCGGCGGCCGGATCCGTCGCGCTGGTCATCGCGCCGCTCGTGAGCGAGCACGGGGTGGAGTACGTGCTGCCGACGGTGATCCTGGCGGGGGTGATCCAGATCGTGTTCGGACTCGCGGGCCTCGCGCGGCTGATGCGGTTCATCCCGCGCTCGGTGATGATCGGCTTCGTCAACGCGCTCGGGATCCTGATCTTCCTCGCGCAGGTGCCGCACGTGATCGGGGTGCCCTGGGTCGCGTACGTGCTCTTCGCGGTGACGATCGCGATCATCCTGGTGCTGCCGCGCTTCACGAGGGCGGTGCCGGCTCCGCTCGTCGCGATCGTCGTGGTGACGACCGCGGTGATCGTCGCCGGGCTCGTCGTGCCCGACGTCGCCGACGAGGGACCGCTCACCGGTCAGCTCCCCGGGATCACCCCGTTCCTGGTGCCGCTCACGCTCGAGACACTGCAGCTGATCCTGCCGACCGCGCTGAGCGTGGCGTTCGTGGGCCTCATGGAGACGCTGCTGACGGCGAAGCTCGTCGACGAGATGACGGACACCCCGTCGCACAAGGGCCGCGAGTCGTGGGCGCTGGGCGTCTCGAACATCCTCGCGGGCTTCTACGGCGGCATCGCGGGCTGCGCGATGATCGGCCAGACCGTGCTCAACGTGAAGACGGGGCGGGCGCGCACCCGCGTCTCGACGATCGTCGCGGGCGTGTTCCTCCTGGCGCTCGTCACCGGCCTGAGCCCGCTGATGGGGCGGATTCCGATGGTGGCGCTCGCCGCGGTGATGATGATCGTCGCGATCACGACCGTCGACTGGCACAGCCTCCGCCCGTCGACGCTGCGGCGGATGCCGCTCCCCGAGACGCTCGTGATGGTGGTCACGGTGGTCGTCGTGGTGGCGACCGACAACCTCGCGCTCGGCGTGCTGGTGGGAGTGGTGCTGGCCATGATCCTGTTCGCCCGCCGGGTCGCCCACGTGATCGCCGTCGAGCGGGTGGTCTCCGAGGACGGCGGGTCGGTGCGCTACGACGTCACCGGTCCGCTCTTCTTCGGCAGCAGCAACGACCTGGTCGACCGCTTCGCCTACGCGGACGACCCCGCGCACGTCGTCGTCGACCTTCAGCACGCGCAGATCTGGGACGCCTCGACCGTCGCGGCGCTCGACTCGATCGAGACGAAGTACCGCGACCGCGGGGCGACCGTGTCGATCGAGGGTCTGGACGAGCGCAGCACGGGCTTCCACCGCCGGCTGACGGGTCGCCTCGGCTCCTGACGGGCGACCCGGCGAGCGGACCGGCGTCCGACGGCAGGGGTCAAGCCCCTGGGGTCGCGCGCCCGGAGCCGCTGGGATGGTCGGGAACGGAAGGAGCACCATGTCGACCGAACCCTCCCGCGAGGAGCTGCCGCTGCCCGACTGGAACGACATCCCGCTCGGGACGCTCGCGGAGCGCATCCGCTCCCTGGACGAGAGCGGCGTCACGACGCTGCTCGAGTACGAGGAGGCGCACGGCGACCGGGCGCCCGTGACCACGATCCTCCGCTCGCGTCTCGCGCACCTGCGCGAGGGCGCCGAGCCGGCCGGCCGCGTGCCGGACGTGCTGCCGGAGGTCTCGCAGGGTTCGACGGGCTCCAAGGTCTCGCCCGCCACCTCCGGACCGCCGATCAACCCGCCGTCGCACGGCGACCCGACCAACCCGGCGCAGCCGCGCTGAGTGCACACGGTCCGCTCAGTGAGGCTTGCCAGAATGGGGGGCAGCCGATGACGGCGACCGGACGAGGGAGCAGTACCCGGACAGCGACAGGACTGACTCGGTAGGAGTCGTCATGTCCTGGATCGTCCTCGTCGTCTCGGGAGTCCTCGAAGCCGTGTGGGCCACCGCGCTCGGCAAGTCGGAGGGCTTCACCCGCGTGGGCCCCACCGTCGTCTTCGGCGTCGCGGTGGTGGCCAGCATGGCCGGGCTCGCCTCCGCGATGCGCGAGCTGCCCACCGGCACCGCCTACGCGGTGTGGGTCGGGATCGGGGCCTCGCTGACCGTGCTCTACGGCATGTTCTTCGGCGGCGAGGGCTTCTCGCTCGTGCGCACGCTGCTGGTGTTCGGCATCGTGGCGTGCGTGATCGGGCTGAAGGTCCTGCACTGATCCGCGAGATGCCACTCCGGTACACGACGCGCCGAGGGAGGCGTGCCGAACCGGCACCTCGCTGTGCGTTCCGCGGGGTGGTTGCAGTGGGGTGCGCGGTGCTCGTAGGCTCGTGGCATCAGGGGAGAACGATCGTTCTACTGCTCTCCCCGTCTTCTTGAGGAGGAACCATGCCCACTCGTTCTGCACGCACCGCCTGGAACGGCTCGCTCGAAACCGGCGAGGGCCAGGTCGAGCTCTCGAGCTCGAAGCTCGGCACCTACGACGTCTCGTTCCCCAAGCGCGCCGCTGATGACGCGAACGGCGCCACCAGCCCCGAGGAGCTCCTCGGCGCCGCGCACTCCGCCTGCTACGCCATGCAGTTCTCGGCCGTGCTCGGCCAGGCCGGCGGCACCGTCGAGGCCCTCGACGTGCGCGCCGACGTCTCGCTCGGCCCGGACTCCGCGGGCGGCTTCAAGCTGACCGGGATCCACCTCGTCGTCAGCGGAGAGGTCTCCGGCATCGACGAGGCGGCCTTCCTGAAGGCGGCCGACGAGGCCAAGGCCACGTGCCCCGTCTCGAAGGCGCTGACCGGAGTCGAGATCACCCTCGACGCCACCTTCGAGAGCTGAGCCCCGGCTCCACGCACTCCGAGCACCCCGTCGCGCACCGCGGCGGGGTGCTCGTGCGTCCGCCCCCTGCTCGCTGATCGAGTAGCCCGCGGAGCGGGCGTATCGAGATCCCTGTCTGCGGGTGGTGGTGGGTCTCGATACGCCCCTGCGGGGCTACTCGACCAGCAGGGGGGAGGAGGCGGGCCTTTCCCCTCCTCGTTGATCGAGTAGTCCGCGGAGCGGGCGTATCGGTGATTGCCTTGGTGGTGTCGCGGGGTTCTGACTCGTCTGCGTATCTGACGCGCCTGGCCGTGCTGTCTGGATCTCGAACTGTCGAACCCCGCGACACCGTTTGAAGCGTCCGG
>NZ_JAMRYM010000176.1:0-3304 GCF_023743255.1 Rathayibacter rubneri
TCGGGGGCGGGGACTAGCTGGCGAAGGTCCAGGTGAGGGGGAGCGAGGCGGAGAGGTTCTGGTAGGTGTTGCCGGCGGAGTTGTCGAGGGTGACGGCGATGGTGAAGGGGGTGCTGGTGCCGGCGGCGACGGGGGCAGTGGCGAGCGACTTGGCGGCGGTGCCGGCGAGGGCGGCGGCGGTGCCGTTGTAGACGGTGGTGCTGCCGGAGGTGATGAGGACGTTCACCTTGGCGCAGAAGTCGGTGGCGGTGCCGGCGGGGGTGCCGTTGGCGCCCTGGGTGCAGGCGGCGCCCGGGGTGAGGGTGAAGGTGTTCGCCGCGACGGTGCCGGCGTTCTTGATCGTGATCGCGGTGCTGACGGTCTGGCCGGGGACCATCGTGGTCGAGCCGCCGAACTTGTTGATGGTGGAGCAGGTCGCGGTGTTGGTGCTGACCGAGCCGCCGTCGGTGCTGAGGCAGGTGACGGGGGTGGTGCCGGTCGACTTCTCCTCCATGATGAGCGAGCCGGAGGCGGCGGTGTTGTTGGAGTTGGTGATGCTGGCGACGAAGCCGGACAGGGTTCCGGACATCGAGACGGAGAGCAGAGCGGCGGCGGCGACGCTCGTCGCGATGACCAGCGGGGCGAAACGAACGCGCTTGGTCTTGGTGGTGGCGGTGTGGTTCGACATGACAGGACTCCTGATCGGGTAGAAGGTGAACTGCCGGGCAGTTCGTCTCGGTGCTGCTGATTGCTTGATGATTAAGCTACTCCGCCATAAAGTTACTTTTCAAATAGACTAATACCCCCTGTCAGTGGGACGCCGCCCCCGAGGTGTCCCACCCCGCTCGAGAAGGCTCCGCATGACACCGACCCCCACTCCGCCCGACGGCGAGGCCGGCCTCACCTCGGTGGCGCACCTGCGCCACGCGCTCCGTCTGCTCGAGACGGCGCAGCGGCAGCTGCGCAGCAGCATCGCGTCCGAGATCGGCGTGGGGCTCTCGGAGCTGACGGCCCTCGAGACGATCTCCGACCTGACGGGTCTCACTCCCAAGATGCTCGGCCTCGAGCTCGGCCTGACCACCGGCGCCGTGACGGCCCTGCTCGACCGGCTCGCCGCCTCCGGGCACGTCGACCGGCTCCCGAATCCGCGCGACCGGCGCAGCGTCCTGCTCGGACTCACCGACTCCGGCGCCGCACTGCTGTCCCGCGTCGAGGAGCGCTACGACGCCGTCAGTGCCGAGGTGCTGCGCGCCTCCCCGCGCCTGGGCGAAGAGGACATGGCCGAGGATCTGGCGCGCGCCGCCGCCGTCATCACCGCGCACACCATCCGCTGAGGGGAGGGGAGCCGTGGCCGATCACGAGGTGCCGCCCGAGTCGCCGTTCGCGCTCCTCTCCGAGGCGGAGGCGGGCGTCTGGTACGCCTACATGAAGGTGCACCTGCGGCTGCGCTACGAGCTCCACCAGCAGCTGCGCCGCGACAGCGGGATCGCGCTGGCCGACTACGACGTCCTCGTGGCGCTCACGAGCGAGCCCGAGAGGCGGATGAGCGTCGCCGACCTCGCCGCGCGGATCGGCTGGGAGCGCAGCCGGCTCTCGCACCGCGTGCGCGGGCTGCGCGAGCGCGGACTCGTCGAGACGCGCCCCGGCGCGACGGATCTGCGCAGCACGGAGGTCGTGCTGAGCGAGGCGGGGCGCTCGGCGCTGCTCGAGGCCGCGCCCGGGCACATCGCCTTCGTGCGCGCGGCGTTCCTCGACGCCCTCGACCCGGAGCAGAAGGCGGCGATGCAGTCGGCTCTCGAGGGCGTCTACGACGGCCTGATCGAGCACGGGACCCTGCCCCGGCCCGCCGATCACCCCTGATCCTCCGCCTCGGTCCTCACTCCCTGCGTGCCCGAAGCACACCGGCCTCTTCCCCGAAGCGTGAATCTTCACCTAGATTGGGCGGCGACCGGAGGAGCAGGACGTGCACGAGACGCTCGACACCCTGATCGCACGGGTCGCGATCCGCGAGCTCGTCGACACCTACGCGCGCGGCGCCGACCGCCGCGACGCCGCCCTCGAGGCGTCGGTGTTCGCCGCCGACGGCGCGGTGCTGCTGTACACCGGCGATCCCGCGACGTCGGCTCCGGTCGACACCCTCCGGGGCCGGGACGCGCTCGTGGCCACCTTCGAGGGCCTGATCGCGCAGTACGAGGCGACCTCGTACGTGAACGGCCAGTCCTCCGTCCGCTTCGTCACCGCCGACGAGGCCGAGGGCGAGACCTACTGCACCGCGCTCCATCTGCAGCGCGAGGGCGGGGAGCGGTACCTCGTGACCATGGCGATCCGCTACCTCGACCGCTTCGTGCGCAGCGACGGGCGCTGGGCGATCGCCGAGCGCCGCCTCGTCATCGACTGGACCGACCGCTCCCTCTCCACTCCCTGACCTCCGAAGGAGAACCATGCCGCTCGACACGCTCCTGCACGCCAACCTCGTCGAGGTGTTCGGCGAACGCGACCCCGGGAAGCGCCGCGCGGCGATCGCGCGCACGTACACCCCGGACGTCGAGTTCCTCGACCCCGAGGAGGTCGTCGTGGGCCACGAGGCGCTGGACGCGAAGGCGCAGCGCCTGCTCGACGCAGCGCCCGGCTTCGTCTTCACCCCGGCCGGTCCCGCCTACGAGAACCACGACCTCGGCTACCTCGCGTGGCACTTCGGCCCGGAGGGGGCGCCTCCCGTCGTCTCGGGCCTGGACATCTGCTTCGTCGTCGACGGCCGCATCGCGAAGGTCTACACGATCCTGACCTGAGCGGCGCAGGAGTCGTAGGGTGACCCCGTGGGATCGACGGCGCTGTTCGAGGCGGAGCGCGGGCGGCTGACCGGGCTCGCCACCCGGCTGCTCGGCGATCGCCACGAGGCCGAGGACATCGTGCAGTCGGCGTGGCTCCGACTCCACGGCACCGACGCCCTGCTCGAGAACCCGGCGGCCTGGCTGACCACCGTCACCACCCGGCTGTGCCTCGACCGCCTCCGAGCGCGCGTCGCAGTGCCGGTCGAGCTGGACGAGCGCGTGCGGGCCGAGTCCCCCGACCCGACCGACTCCCTCGAGCGGCGGGACGCGGTGGCGCAGGCGCTGCACGTGGTCGTCGACCGCCTGAGCCCCAACGAGCGGGTGGCGCTCGTGCTGCACGAGTCCTTCGGCTACGGCTTCGCCGAGATCGGCGGGATCCTCGACCGCTCCCCGGCGGCCGCGCGCAAGCTCGCCTCGCGGGCGCGCGAGAAGGTCGCGAGCGCCGAGCGCGGCGGGCCGGTGCCGGAGGGGAGCGTCGTGGACGCGTTCATGGC
>NZ_JAMRYM010000177.1:0-3280 GCF_023743255.1 Rathayibacter rubneri
TCACCATCTCGGGATCGGTCACCGTCGCCGACGGGGCCGGCGGCAGCGGGCCTCTCCCGTTCGGTGTCCAGCCCTTCGTGTCGCTGTACAACTGGGACGGCTTCCAGATCCGGAGTTCGACGTCGGCGTCGCGGTCGGGGTCGGGTCCGGCGTGGTCTCGGGCGAGGGGGCCGGAGTGGGCTCGACGGTCGGCTCCGGAGTCGGCTCCGGGGTGCTCGGCTCCTCGATGTCGTCCCAGATCGCGGCGAGGTACGCCGTGGTCGGAGGAGTGCTCATCGCGTCGAGACCGGCGGCGGTCGTCGAGGAGAGGGTCGAGTCGACGGTGAAGCCGCCCGTCCTCGCCGTCTTGCCGGCCATGTTCGTGCGCGTGTTCACGACGCTGTCCCACACGGGCTGGAGGGAGCCGATGAGGGTCGAGTCGGAGGCGTCGACGTTGCCGCCGCCCGAGCCCTGGATCGCGCTGAGGCTGCCCGGTCCGTTGATCGCGCCCGCGGCGCCCGCACCGCCCCGCAGGAAGGGGTAGCGCTGGACGGTGGTGCTGCCGCCGACGACGAGCGACTCCTCGAACGCGACGTTGCGCACTCCGCCGATGATGACGGCGCTGTTGTTCGAGCTGAACACGACGGTGTCGCGGAGGGTCACCTGGCCGGTCACTCCGCCGCCCTCGATCTGGAGGGTGTCGGTGTGGGGCCGCGCCGGGTTGGACCCGCCGTACACCGCGTCCACGTAGTACGACGGGGCGAGGTAGCCGCCCTCGACCAGCACGTCGCTCATCACGTTGGGGGCGAAGGCCTTGATCTGGGCGGTGTCGCCGCTCTTCACCATGGACTGCGGCACGACGACCTCGATGAGCTCGACGTCGCGCACGGGCACGTTCGAGGAGGCGGCGAGGCCGATCCAGTTCTCGTTGATCCGCAGCCGGGCGAAGGAGGAGTGCGTGGCGCCCTTCACGTCGAGCGAGTCGATGTCGAAGCGCAGGAGGGTGAGGCCGGTGACCGCCCGCAGGGCCCAGTCGCCGCCGGTGACCGACTGGAAGCCGTCGCGCGCCGTGACGAGCACCTTGGTCGCGCCGGTGTTGCGGTAGCCGCTGACCGCCGACAGGTCGGAGATGTGCCCGGGAGCGACCCGGATGACGGCTCCCGCCGCGATCTCGGCCGGCTTCAGTGCGTCGAGCGCACGGCGGATCGCGGGGCCCGACGCGGCGACGTCGACGACCGTGAGGCCCTCGAAGCCGGAACGGATGTCGGGGGTGTCGGACGGGTAGTGCGTGCCGTCGGGCCCGAAGGCCGACCCGGTCTCGGCGGCCGAGGCGGCCGGAGCGCCCTGGAGGGACAGTCCCGTCACGGCGATAGTCACCGCGGCGGTGAGCGCCAGGGCGCGCACCAGCGTGGTCGTCGCGCGACCCGCGGTGCGGAGGGAGGAGGCGCCCGCGCTCGGGACGGGCGGCGGCGGGGTGCTGGAGGGGGTGGCTCTGGCCATGGGGTGACTTCCGATCGGCTCGTGCTGCGGGGACGGGTCGCCCGGAGCACGTCGCGGCGGGGCCTCGACACTCCGCGGACCGGGCCCCTCCTCGAGGGAGGTGCCGCGGCTGCACGCGTCGCTGCGTTCCGGGCTGATGGTGCGGGGAGCAGCGGTGGTCGGAGCGCTGCTGCCGACGTGGCCGGCCTCTGCGACGACGGTGCACGTCGCCTCGGCCGGACACGGCTGCAGCTGCTGGTCGAGCGCTCCGCGGCTACAGCCGTGACGCTATCCGTCAAGGGGTTGTCCGAGGCCCGGATGAACGGAAGCTCCGCTGACCGGGCCCTCGAAGAAGGGTGGTGGTGGAGTGGGAACGCCCCCCTCTGCGCCGATCGGGCGGAGAGGGGGGCGTCGTCGTGCGTCCGGCCCGACTACTCGTTGACGGTGAAGCCCTGCGAGGCGCCGTAGGTCACGAGGTTCTCCTGCCACGCCTCGAGGCCGGCGTTGAGGTCGGTCCCGTTCGCGTAGGCCTGGCCGACGGTGTCCGGGAACACGCTGTTCGCGTACACCTGGAAGGGCAGGTACTCGAAGCCCTCGACCACGTTCTCGGAGGCGTCGACGAGGACCTTGTTGATCTCCTGGCCGCCGAAGTACTCGGGGGTCGCGTTCAGGAACTCGTCGGCGTTCAGCTGGGCCGTGGTGGAGGGGAATCCGCCGCCGTCCAGGAACACGCCGATGCTCTCGTCGGAGTTGTTCAGCCAGCGCAGGAACGCCGCCGCGAGGGCCGGGTCGTCGGTCTGCTCGATGACCGACTGCGCGCTGCCGCCGTTCTCGGCGGTGGCGGCCGAGCCGTCGTAGCTCGGCAGCGGGGCCACGCGCCAGTCACCGGCGCCGTCGGGCACGGAGCCCTCGAGGATGCCGGGCATCCAGGCTCCGGTGATCAGCGTCGCGATCGTGCCGTTGCCCAGGGCGGTGAACCAGTCGTCCGACCACGTCGGGATCGGGGAGAGCAGACCGGGCTCGTGCAGCTGGTTCCACGTGTCGGCCCACTTCTTCGAGCCCTCGTCCTGCAGGTCGATGGTGACGTCCGTGCCGTCCGTCGTGAAGGGCTGCCCGCCCGCCTGCCAGATCAGCGGGTCGGCGAAGCCGGGGTCGCCGGCGTCGTTGGTGATGAACTTCGACGGGTCGGCGGCGGTGAGCTTCTCGCCCTGGGCGATGTACTCGTCCCAGGTGGTGGGCACGGCGAGGCCGTACTGGTCGAAGATCGCCTGGTTGTAGAGCATCACCATGGGGCCCGAGTCCTGCGGGAGGCCGTAGAGGCCGCCGTCGAGGTTCACGGCGCTCCACGTCGACGCGGTGTAGTCCTCCTCGAGGTCCGCGAGCCCGTAGGGGGTGAGGTCGAGCAGTCCGTCCGACAGGGCGAACTGCTGCATCGCGTAGTACTCGATCTGCGCGACGTCCGGTGCTCCCGAGCCCGCCTTGATGGCGTTCTGCAGCTTGGTGTACTCGTCCGTCGCGGTGCCGGCGTTGACGACCTCGACCTCGACGTTCGGGTACTCCTCCATGAAGGCGGCGGCCTGGTCGGCGCCGGTGGGCGTCCAGGTCCAGTAGGTGAGCTCGCCGCCGCGCTCGAGGGCGGCGTCGAGGTCGGCGGCCGAGCCGGCCGAGGCGGTCCCGGAGTCGGTGCTGCACGAGACGAGGGTCATCGCCGAGATGCCGGCGACGACGAGGCCGGCGAGCACGCGGCTCCTGGTGCCTCTGCGGAGTTCGAACATGGTGGTCCTTTCACTTCTTCGTGGTGGGGAGGGGTGCTGTGCGGGAG
>NZ_JAMRYM010000178.1:0-3187 GCF_023743255.1 Rathayibacter rubneri
GAGGTGGGCGTCGGGGTGGGCGAGGGCTCGGGGAGCTCGACACCGTCCCAGATGCTGCTCAGGTACTTCCCGGTCGGCCGGGTGCTGACCTCGTCGAGGTCGGCGGCGGTCGTCGCGGAGAGCGTCTCGTCGACGGTGAAGCCGCCCTTCGCGGCGGTCTTCCCGGGGAGGCTCGTGCGGGTGTTCACGACGCTGTCCCAGACGGGCTGGAGGGATCCGATGAACGTCGAGTCGGAGGCGTCGACGTTGCCGCCGCCGGACCCTTGGACGGCGCTGAGGCTGCCCGGTCCGTTGATGGCTCCGTTGAAGCCGGCACCGCCGGGGAGGAAGGGGTAACGCTGGGTGGTGACGGAGCCTGCCACGATGTAGGACTCCTCGAACGCGACGTTCCTGACCCCTCCGATGATGACGGCGCTGTTGTTCGAGCTGAACACGACGGTGTCCCTGACGGTCACCTGTCCGGTCACGCCGCCGCCCTCGATCTGGAGGCTGTCGGTGTGCGGCCGGGCCGCGTCGTCGCCGCCGTACGGCTCGTCGACGTAGAACGACGGGGCGATGTAGCCGCCCTCGACCAGCACGTCCTTCATCACGTCGGGCGCGTACGCCTTGATCTGCGCCGAGTCGGAGTTCTTCACCGTGGAGTCGGGCTCGACGACCTCGATGAGCTCCACGTCGCGCACGGGGACACCCGCGGAGGCGCTGAGGCCGAGCCAGTTCTCGTTGATGCGGAGCCACGCGAACGACGAGTGGGTCGCGCCCTTGACGTCGAGCGCGTCGATGTCGAAGCGCATGAGCGTGATGCCCGTCACGTCGCGGAGCGCCCAGCTGCCTCCGGTGACCGACTGGAAGCCGTCGCGCGCGGTGATCAGGACCTTGGCGCTCCCGGTGTTCGAGTAGCCGTTGAGCGCCGACAGGTCGTCGATGCGCCCCGGTGCCACCCTGATGACGACGCCCGCCGCGATCTCGCGCGACGTCAGAGCGTCGAGCGCCTCCCGGATCGCCGGACCGGACGCCTCGACATCGACGACGACGTGGTCGGAGGACGCGGAGCGGATGTCGGGGGTGTCCGACGGGTAGTGCGTGCCGTCCGGTCCGTAGGTCGAGCCCGCCGCGGCGGCCGGAGCGACCTGGAACGATGCCGCCGTGACGGCGATCCCTGCTGCGGCGACGACCGCGAGGACCCGCACGAGGTGCGTCCTCGCCCACCGCGCCGACCTCGTCGTCTCTCCTGCCCGGCGCAGATCATCCGCGTCCGGGGTCTGCATCGGTGCGGTGCAGGAGGGGGTGGGTCTGGCCATGGGGGTGTCGTCCGATCGACTCGTGCTGCGGGGGAGGGGTGCCCGGAACACGTCGCGGCGGAGGCCTCGAAACGCTGAACGGACCGGGCTCCTCCTGTGCAGGACGGAGCTCCGGCTGTACGCGTCACTGCGTTCCGAGCGGATGGTGCGGAGGACGACGGGTACCGCTGCTGCTTCGCGGCAGAGCGGGACTGGGGACCGTCGTGTTCGGTCTTGCAGGGTCGGGGTGATCGCCACGGTAGTACCCATTCGGACATCGCCGGGCTATGGAGTTTGCTTCTTGCCCCGTGCTCGCTCAGGGCGTAGGGGGAGGGGGCCTCGATCGGGGCGCCCGACGACGCGGAACGGGGCTCGAGGTCCGCCTGTGGAGGCGCTCCGGGCCCGGGTGGCGGAGCATGCGCTCGCCGAGAGCCTGCGCGGTTCTCCGGTCGAGGAGGCCCGGTCCGCACCGCGGACGGCTGCAGCGGTCACGCGGGTTCGAGGGTCGGGGAGGACGCTGCGGCGATCGGGCCGCCGGAACGAAGAAAGGCCCACCGAAGCGGGCCTTCCAGCACTCTCGCGAGTGGCACTGTCTCAACCAGTACTCGGTGGCTCCGAACCACCGAGTGGTCTGGATTCCGAGTGCGCCCGGAGGGATTCGAACCCCCAACCTTCTGATCCGTAGTCAGATGCTCTATCCGTTGAGCTACGGGCGCAGTCCATCGCGTGGCCCCGGGAGGCGCACGCAACGAGGTACGACTATACACGGCGGGCGGCCCCTCCGCGAATCGGCGGCGGGCCCGCGGGGGACTCCACTCCTCCGCGGACCCGGCGGTGCTCAGTCGACCGCGGTCATGCGGGCTCCCGCGCCCGTCAGCTGCGCGACCGTGAGGGTCCCGATGGGCTGCGGTGCGCCCTCGGGCGAGATCACGAACGCGTTGCGCGCGACGTAGAGGGCGCCGTTCTTCAGCTCGATCGCGGCGGGGGAGGTGACGGCCAGGCCGGTGATCGGCGTCGAGGTGCGCGGCAGGATCAGCGCGACGCGTCCCGTGCCCTGCGCTCCTCCGAACAGCTCGGTCACCGCGATCGTGCCGGTGACACGGTCGACGGCGAGGCCGGTGGCGCTGATCAGTCCCGTGGCGACGGTGCGGACCGCTCCCGAGACCGGGTCGACCTTCAGCACGGAGCCGCGGGCGCCCAGGCTCGCGTCCTCGGGGCCGCCGGGCAGCGAGGTGACGTACAGCTGCCCTCCGGGGCCCACCTCGACGTCGGTCGGGACGGGCTCGAAGGAGTAGCGGGAGCCGACGGTGCAGGCGGGGAACCCGTTCGCCGCGGCCGCCTCGGCGGTGACGACGACCGGTGCCGTCGGCGGCAGGACGGCGACGGTCGAGACCGCTCCGTCCGGCGCCACCTTCACGATCGCGTTGCCGGCGGCGTCGGCGACGTAGACGCCGGCGGCCGTGGCGGTCGAGGCGTACGGGTGGACGTCCACGACCCCCGAGTAGGAGGCGGGCCCGGGCAGCTGCGCGGCGCAGTCCGACGGCAGGTCGACGAAGCCGTAGGTGCTCCCGGCATCGGGGTTCGCGCTCGCCTCGTAGGCGCCGAGGTCGGCGAGCACGGTCGGCGCGCCGCCGTCGGTCGGAATCGACTTCAGCAGCGCGACTCCCTGCTCCTGGACCCCCTCGGTGTAGTAGACGGTGGAGCCGCGGACCGAGACCGAGCCGATCTCGGTGCCGGGGGCGGCGGCGGCGATCGACGTGCTGCCGTCGGGCGCGACCTTCGTGAGCAGTCCGGCGAAGTTCTGCGCGACGAAGGCGGTGCCGCGGTCGTCGACGGCGAAGCTCAGCGGGGAGACCAGGCCCGTGGCCCGGTCGGTGACGGAGACGAACGAGAGGGGGGAGGGGGCGGCC
>NZ_JAMRYM010000179.1:0-3186 GCF_023743255.1 Rathayibacter rubneri
GGGTGGATGTCGTCATGTCGGACCTCTCGGACGTCTCGGACACGGGATCGCGGGGGGGCGCCTCGCGGCGCGGGCCGGGCGGAGGAGGCGCGAGGCCCCCTCCGCCCGCGGCGTCACTGCTGGTCGAGGAACTTCTGGAACTCGGCTCCGGCGTCGGCCGGGTCGAGCTCGCCCGTCGCGACCAGGTTCTGGATGCGCCAGTACTCGGTGGTCTGCGACTGGGAGAGGTTCTGGTCGTTGTTCATGTAGACGCCGGTCGCCGCTTCGACGATCGGGGTCCACGAGGCGTCGAACTCGCTCTGGTCCTCGGCCTGCACGTCGACGTTGACCGAGCGGCTGCCGAAGGTCGCGATGAACTTCTGCTGCGCCTCGGGCGAGGTGAGGTAGTCGAGGAACTTCGCGGCCTCGTCGGGGTGCTCGGAGTTCGCCGAGATGTAGTTGTTCTCGTTGAAGCCGTAGATGCGATCGGTGCCGGTAGGGAAGGCGAAGATGCCCACCGAGTCCTCGCTCATGCCGTTGTCGCGGATCTGCTGGTTGAACCAGTCGCCCTCGATCGCCATCGCCGCCTTGCCGCTGAAGAACAGCGAGCTCGACTCGTCGTTGTTGATCGAGATGAAGCCCGGGTTCACGTAATCGGCGGTCCAGGTCGCGAACTCGGTGAAGGTGTCCGTGACGCAGGGCTCCTCGGACCAGTCGGCCTCGCCGGTGACGAGCGCCTGGTAGCCGTCGGCCCCGCACTGGGTCTCGAGCAGGCTGTCGAGCAGGCGCATCACGTGCCAGTTGACGGTGCCGCCGAACTCGAACGGCGTGATGCCGGCCGCCTTGAGCGCCGCCGCGTCCTCGACGAGCTCGTCGTAGCTGGTGGGTGCCGCGTCGATGCCCGCTTCGGCGAAGAGGTCCTTGTTGTAGAAGACCGCCTCGGTGCGCTGGGTGTAGGGCACCCCGTCGTAGCCGCCGTACTGGGTGACGGTCGAGAGGGTGGTCTCGGAGAAGCGGTCGGCCCAGCCGTACTCGTCGTAGTACTCCTCGAGGTCCAGGCTCGCCCCGGCGTCGATGAACTCGCCGCCCAGGCCGGGTCCGGCCCACGAGAAGAAGACGTCGGGAGCACCGCTGGTGCCCAGCGTCGTGCGGAGGGCGTCCTTGTGCGCGTCGACCGCGCGCTCCTCCACCTTCACGGTGATGTCGGGGTTGGCCGCCTCGAAGTCGGCGACGATCTCCTCGATCGTCGCATTGGCGGAGTCGGCGGACTCGGTGAGCTTGAACCAGGTGATCTCGGTGGATCCGTCGCCGGCGCCGCCGCCGGCGGAGCATCCGGTGAGGCCGGCCAGGAGGAGGGCACCCGTCACGAAGGCGACGGATCGAGGCAGAGCACGCATCTTCGCGTCCTTTCACTGCGCGACATCGCGGCAGGGCGACGTCGACGTCTGGTCCGCCCCGAGCGCGATTCGCATCGGCCCAGGCGGTGGATGGGGGATACGTTATCGATAACACATGGGGTCGGCAATGAGTCCAACCGGTTGACCGGTCACGATCGGATAACGGCCCCGGGGCTCGTAGAGTGGGCCCCGGACGAAGCGGAGGGGGTGCCGATGCCCGGAGACGCCTCCTCCCGCGCGCGGCCGAGCATGGCCGATGTCGGACGCCGCGCCGAGGTCTCGGCCCAGACCGTCTCGCGCTTCTTCACCGGCGGCTACGTCGCTCCCGCGACCCGCGAGCGGATCGAGTCGGCCATCGCCGCCCTCGGCTACCGCCACAACCGCGTCGCCCGCAACCTGCGGGTGCAGAGCACCGACACCATCGGCTTCCTGGCGATGGGACCCCTCAACTACGGCAACGCCGAGCTGCTCACCGGAGTGAGCCGGGCCGCCCGCGCGACCGGCCTCTCGCTGATCACCGCGCTCCTGGACACGGATCCCGGGGTGCCGAGCTCGCCCGAGGAGGTGCGGCACGCGGTCGACAAGCTGCTCTCGTTCCAGGTCGACGGGATCATCGTCGGCACGCCGTACGAGGGTCTGGACGAGCTGCTCGACTACATCGCCACGTCGGTCCCCGTCGTGACCCGCTCGGAGCACGACAACGCCTCCGTCGACTCGACCTCCGCCGACTCGTTCGGCGCCGGCTACCTGGGGACGCGGCACCTGCTCGAGCTCGGGCACCGCCGGATCCTGCACCTCGCGGGTCCGCGCGACCGCAACGAGGCGGTCGAGCGCGAGCGCGGCTACCGGGCGGCGCTCGAGGAGGCGGGCGTCCCCGCGCTCGAGGTGCTGCGCTGCCGCGAGTGGGACGCGGGATCGGGCGCCGAGCACGCGCGGATGGTGGATCCGGAGTCGTTCACGGCGGTGTCGGCGGCCAACGACCAGATCGCGCTGGGGTTCCTGCAGACGATGGCGGAGCGCGGTCGGATCGCGCCGGATGACTACTCGATCGTGGGCGTCGACGACATGCCCGACTCGGAGTACTTCTCACCGCCGCTCACGACGATGCACCTCGACCACCAGGCGCTCGGCGAGACGGCGCTGCGGATGCTCGCGGAGCGGATCCGCACGGGCGAGCGCCAGCAGCGCACCTCGGTGTCGGCGCGGCTCGTCGTGCGGCGCTCGACGGGGCGGCTCGCGGACACCTCGCTCGTCGAGCAGCCGCGCCCCCTGCTGATCGAGTAGCCCGAGGAGCGCGGCGGATCGAGAGCCACCCCTGCTGGACGCGGGGTCTCGATACGCGGCCTGCGGCCGCTACTCGACCAGCAGAGCCGGGCCTCGAGTGGACGCGAAGCGGGGGTGAAGCGGCGCACCCCTCGACGAAGCGCGGCCCGGCCTCAGCCCCCGCCTCTGCTGATCGAGTAGCCCGCGCAGCGGGCGTATCGAGATCCACCACCGCCGGACGACGGGGTCTCGATACGCGGCCTGCAGCCGCTACTCGACCAGCAGAGCCGGGCGTCGAGCGGACGCGAAGCGGGGTCCGACGGATGCGCGCGGCCCGACTCGCGGCGACGCGCGGAGAAGAGGGATGATCTTCGCTCGACGAAGTGCGGCCCGACCCCAGCCTCTGCTGATCGAGTAGCCCGCGCAGCGGGCGTATCGGTGATTGCCTTGGTGGTGTCGCGGGGTTCTGACTCGTCTGCGTATCTGACGCGCCTGGCCGTGCTGTCTGGATCTCGAACTGTCGAACCCCGCGACACCGTTTGAAGCG
>NZ_JAMRYM010000180.1:0-3161 GCF_023743255.1 Rathayibacter rubneri
CCCCGGGGGTGCAGGGGGCCGCGCCCCCGGCGTAGGCTGGCGGCGCAGTCCGCGGCCCCCTGCACCCCCGGGGCCGCACCGACGACAGCAACGGAGCTGACGTGACCCTCGCACCGAGCACCCTCCCCGAGAGCGACCAGGAAGGACCCGCCGTGACCCGCACCGAGAGCGACTCCCTCGGCTCCCTCGAGATACCCGGCGACGCCTACTGGGGCATCCACACCGCCCGGGCTCTCGAGAACTTCCCGATCTCGAAGCGGCCCATCTCGATCTACCCCGATCTCGTGCGCGCGCTCGCGACCGTGAAGCTCGCCGCCGCGCGGGCGAACACCGAGATCGGCAGCCTCCCGCAGCACAAGGCCGAGCTGATCGAGGCGGCCTGCCGCCGCATCCTCGACGGCGAGTTCCACGACCAGTTCGTGGTCGGCGTCATCCAGGGCGGAGCAGGCACCTCGACCAACATGAACGCGAACGAGGTCGTCGCCAACGTGGCGCTCGAGAT
Source organism: Rathayibacter rubneri (assembly GCF_023743255.1). Taxonomy (NCBI): domain Bacteria; kingdom Bacillati; phylum Actinomycetota; class Actinomycetes; order Micrococcales; family Microbacteriaceae; genus Rathayibacter; species Rathayibacter rubneri. The sequence continues at coordinate 503 of NZ_JAMRYM010000180.1, forward strand.
CGCGGGACGTCCCAAGGGCGATTACGCCACTCTGCATCCGCTCGACGACGTCAACCGGAGCCAGTCGACCAACGACGTCTACCCGACGGCGATCAAGATGGCGATGACCTGGTCGCTGCGGCGCCTCCTGGACGAGCTGGCGCTGCTGCGCGAGTCGTTCTCGCAGAAGGCGGTCGAGTTCGGCGGCGTCCTCAAGGTGGGCCGCACCCAGCTGCAGGACGCGGTGCCGATGACCCTCGGCCAGGAGTTCCACGGCTTCGCCACGACCCTCGGCGAGGACCACGCGCGGCTCTCCGAGACGATCTGGCTGCTCGCCGAGGTCAACCTCGGCGCCACCGCGATCGGCACGGGCATCACCGCCGACCCGCGCTACGGAGCCGCCGCCGTCCGGCACCTCAACGAGCTCACCGACCTCGATCTCGAGATGGCGCAGGACCTCGTCGAGGCGACCAGCGACACGGGTGTCTTCATGTCGTTCTCGAGCGCGCTGAAGCGCTCGGCGATCAAGCTGTCGAAGATCTGCAACGACCTGCGCCTGCTCTCCTCCGGCCCGCAGGCGGGCTTCGGCGAGATCAACCTGCCGCCGCGCCAGGCCGGGTCGAGCATCATGCCCGGCAAGGTGAACCCGGTGATCCCGGAGGCGGTCAGCCAGGTCGCCTACTCCGTCGCCGGCGCCGATGTCACGGTCACGATGGCGGCCGAGGCGGGCCAGCTGCAGCTCAACGCCTTCGAGCCGGTGATCGCCCACTCGCTCCTGCAGAGCATCACCTGGATGACCCAGGCCTGCCTCACCCTGCGCGTCAACTGCATCGACGGCATCACGGCCAACACGGCGCGGCTCGAGGCGATGGTCGCCTCCTCCGTCGGCGTCGTCACGGCGCTCACCCCGAGCATCGGCTACACCGCGTCGGCCGCGATCGCCAAGGCGGCCCTCGCGACGGGCCGGAACGTGGCCGACCTCGTCGTCGAGGCGGGGCTGATGTCGCGGGAGGAGGTGCTGCGGCTGATCTCACCCGCGCGCCTCTCGGGCATCGAGGCGATGACGGCCTCCCTGCCGATCATCCCGCCCTCGCCGAACGAGTAGCCGCGCGCCGCAGGTGCATCCCGGCGTAGCTGCGCCAGGGCGCCCAGCGGCGGCCCACTTCCGCGAGCGAGCGCGGGTCGGCGGCGAGTCCCGCCGCGAGTGCCCCGGAGAGCAGCGCCGGGTCGTCCGGGAGCAGCACGTCGGGATCGCCGGTGACGCGCATCGCGACGCAGCCGGCGGTCCAGGCGTCGATGCCCGGCACCGCGAGCAGGTGCTCCGCCAGCTCGTCGCGGCCGGCTCCGGCGTCCAGCCGCAGCGCGCCGTCGGCGAGGAGGGCGCAGACGCGCAGGACCGTGTCGATGCGGTGCGCGGGGCCGCGCAGCACCTCGGCGCCGTGCTCGGCGATCGCGGCGGGGGAGGGGAAGGACCGCGTGATCGATCCGGTGGCGATCGAGTCGGGCAGGTCCTCGCCGAGACGGGCCACCAGGTCGCGCAGCGCGGCGGCGGGCGGGACGTGACGACCGAGCAGGACGCGCACCAGGGTCTCGGCCGGGTCGACGGAGCCGGGCAGGCGGATCCCGGGGACGGCCGCGACGAGCGGCGCGAGCAGCGGATCCGCCGAGAGCGCCTCGTCGATCGCGCGCGCGTCGGCGTCGAGGTCGAGCAGTCGGCGCACCCGCGAGACGAGGGGGCCGATGTCGGCGACGGAGGCGAGGGTCGCCGTGCAGCGCACCGCACCGCCGTCGTGCTCGAGCCGCACCACGGCGGGGCCGCCGGGCAGCGCGAGCGAGCGGGCGTGGACGCCGGGCGACCCCTCCTCGATCCCGTCGACCGCATCGGCCGAGAGGACGTCGAGCACGCCCGGGTCGAACGGCGCCCGCACCGGCAGCCGGAGCTCGAGCGTCGTCGCGCCCGCCTGCACTCCGACGCCGGTGCGGGCCCCTCGGGCGCTCGCGCGCAGCGTGCTGGGAGTGCGCTCGTACACCTCCGCGATCGTGGCGTTGAACTGCCGGATGCTCGCGAAGCCGGCCGCGAACGCGACCTCGGACACCGGCAGCTCCGTCCCCGTCAGCAGCAGCCGCGCCGTCTGCGCCCGCTGCGCGCGGGCGAGCGCGAGCGGCGGCGCTCCGAGCTCCTCGCGCAGGATCCGCCCGAGGTGCCGGGCCCCGTAGCCGAGCCGGGCCGCGAGCCCCTCGACGCCCTCCCGGTCGACGACCCCGTCGGCGATCAGGCGCATCGCGCGCGCCGCGGTGTCGTCGCGCAGGTTCCACTCGGGCGAGCCGGGGACCGCGTCGGGCAGGCAGCGCTTGCACGCGCGCAGTCCCGCCTCGTGCGCCGCGGCCGCCGTCGGGTAGAAGCGCACGTTGCCGGGTCGGGGCGTGGCGGCGGGGCAGCTGGGGCGGCAGTAGATGCCGGTGGAGTGCACGCCGGTGATGAAGCGGCCGTCGAAGCGGGCGTCGCGGGAGGCGACGGCGCGGTAGCGCTCCTCGAACGTCGGATCTGCGGTGGGCACGACTCGAGCCTGTCACGCTCGCGCGCGGGACGATCGCGGGAATCGGACGACGGCGTCCGCTGTCAAGCTCCGGGGGAGCGGAGCACCGGTGCCCTACTGTCGGTCCCCATGAGCGAGTACCC
>NZ_JAMRYM010000181.1:0-3071 GCF_023743255.1 Rathayibacter rubneri
ATCGGGATGCGGGGATCGGGGCTGAGGCGCCCCGTCCGCTCGGTGATCCGCGCAGTGGGCGGGGTGGTTCCACCCTCGCTCCCCCGACCCTGGCAGGCGCCGGTCACCGGCGCGTTTCGGAACGTTTCGGGCGCGTGAACGCGGTTGCAGTGGCACCGTGGCATGCGCGGAGGAGCGCGACGGCACTCACTGCCGTCCGGTCAGAAGGGAGCCTCCCGTGGATCGGGTGACGGCACCCTCATCGGCTGCCGCGTCCCTCCTGGCGGTGGACCGGGCGGCTCGACCGTCAGCATGCGACCCGCGGGGCTGCGCCAGCGGACGCCGCCGTCGCCCAGGTTCTCGGGGCTCCAGGTGCTGAGGTGCCGGAGCCGGTGGTGCGCGGCGCACAGGTGGGCGAGGTTCGCGGCGTCGGTGGCGCCTCCGTGCTGCCACGGAACGGTGTGGTCGAGCTCGCTCGTGCGGGCGGTGCGGAGGCAGCCGGGGAAGCGGCAGGTGCCATCGCGGTGGGCGAGGGCTCGGCGCAGCTCGGCCGGTGGACGGTAGCTCGTGCGACCGACGGCGAGGGTCGCTCCGGTGTGCGGGTCGGTGAGGATCCGCGTGAGGCTCGGTGCTCCCGCGGCCAGCTCACGTGCCGTCTCGGCGTCGATCGGACCGTAGCCGTCGAGCACCGCGGGCTCGTCGGAGCTGCCGAGCAGCGTGAGGACCGGCACCGTCACGGCGACGACGGCGCGGATGCCGCGCGGGACGGCGGTGCGGGCCCTCGGCGAGGCGGAGCCGGTCGGAGAGGTGCTTCGAGCCGCCGAGCCCGCTGACTCCGGGGCGGGCGACGTCTCACCGTCGAGCAGCAGCGCGGTCGCGACGTCGGCGCGGATCTGCCGGAGGAGGCGCCCGTCCGGCTCGGCGCCTCCGCTGCTCGCCGCCTGCACCGAGCGAGCCGCTCGGTCGATGCGGTCGTACGCGCCGAACGCGTCCTGCGCGGGGACGTGCAGATGCAGCGTCGCCATGCCGTCGAGCTCGCCGTCGATCCAGACCGCGCGATCCTCCCGGCACCGCCGATGGCGCTCGAGCAGGGTCTCGGGATGCAGCCGCTCGCGGAGCGCCCTCAACCGACGGCGCAGCTGGGGCGGAGTGCAGGTCGCCGCGAGCACGGCCGCCTCCTCGTCGAACCGCGTCCGCGACTCCGCCGGCACCGCCAGCACCTCTGCCGTCACCACGCGCGCGTGCTCGCTCGCGCAGGCCCCCGCCTTGAGGGCGGCGAGCACGGCCGGCAGCTCGTTCACGAGGAGGCGGCTCTCCTCGACGAGCGCACCGGCGTGCGCCTCGGACAGGCGGTAGGAGGTCGCGATCTCGGCGACGTGCGCTCGCGCGGCCGCCTCGATCCGCTCGCCCTTGTCGAGCACTCCCGCGTCCACGAGCGCCTCGGGCACCGCCATCGCCGTGCGGCGCGACAGCTCGATCAGCTCGGCCTGCTCGCCGTCGATGCGCGACCGGAACCGCCGCAGCGCCCCCGCCGCCTCGATCGCATGCCCGTAGGCCTCCTCGAAGCAGGCGTGCACCGAGGGCCCGCCCCCGGCGGGTGCTGCGTACGGATCGATCGTTGCCATACCCGGATGATGACATCGACCACCGACACACGGAGGTGCGGTCCTCTCGATCCGTGGAAAACGGCGAGCGACGGCCTCTGAGGAGGGATCACCTGCCGCCGATCGGCAGGACAGCCCTACTTCTGCACGTCCCCGCCCAGCTGCCCGATCGCCGGCAGCGGTCCGCCGTCGTCGGCGCCCGTGCGGCGCCACCGGGCGATCGCGTTGCCCAGGTGGTAGATCACGAGCGCCGCGCCGGCGCCCAGGACGATGCCGCCGAGCTGGAAGCCGCCGGAGGAGAAGCTGAAGCCCGCGATCGCTATGACCAGGGCCACGGCGGCCGTGTACTGGTTGACCGGGCGCGAGAAGTCGACGCGGTTGTCGACCCAGATCTTGATGCCGATGACGCCGATCAGGCCGTAGAGGGCGGTGGTCGCGCCGCCCAGGACGCCCGCGGGGATCGAGTTGAAGACCGCGCCGACCTTGGGCGAGAGGCTGAGCAGCACCGCGGTGACGCCGGCGACCCAGTACGCGGCGGTCGAGTACACGCGGGTGGCGGCCATCACTCCGATGTTCTCGCCGTAGGTCGTAGTGCCCGAGCCGCCGAAGGTGCCCGAGACCGTGGTCGCGACGCCGTCGGCGATCAGCGCACGGCCGGTGTGGGCGTTGACGGAGGAGTCGGTCATGGTGGCGACGCCGCGCACGTGGCCGACGTTCTCGGCGATGAGCACGAGCACGACGGGGAGGAACATCGCGATGCCCGACCACGTCGATCCGGACGCGAAGTCGGGGAAGGAGAAGGGCGGCAGGCCGACCCAGGCGGCGTCGCCGACCGCGGAGTAGTCGATCTCGCCGCGCAGCAGGGCCACGACGTAGCCGATGACGACGCCGAGGAAGATCGAGACGCGGCCCAGGAAGCCGCGGAAGAACACTCCGCCGAGGATGATCGCGGCGAGGGTCACGGTCGCGGTGACGGGGGCCAGCTGGTAGCTCGACCAGGCGGTCGGAGCGAGGTTGAAGCCGATCAGCGCGACGATCGCTCCGGCGACGACCGGGGGCATCAGGCGGTCGATCCAGCCGAGTCCGACGAACTGCACCACGACGCCGACCGCGGCGAGCAGGAGGCCGACGGCGACGACTCCGGCGAGCGCCGACCCGGTGCCGCCGACCGCCGTCGCGGCGGTGACGGGGGCGATGAACGCGAAGCTCGAGCCGAGGTAGCTGGGCAGCTTGTTGCGGGTGATCAGGAGGAAGAGGAGCGTGCCGACACCCGAGAAGAGGAGGGTCGTGGCGACGGGGAAGCCGGTGAGGACGGGGACCAGGAACGTCGCTCCGAACATCGCGACCACGTGCTGCACGCCGATCGCGATCGTGGCGGGCCAGCTGAGCCGCTCGTCGGGGGCGACGACGGCGCCGGGCTCGACGGTGCGGCCGTCTCCGTGCAGGGACCAGGTGGGCATGGGGGCTCCTCGGGCGGGGAAGAAGGGG
>NZ_JAMRYM010000182.1:0-2990 GCF_023743255.1 Rathayibacter rubneri
ACTCCGCGATCTCCGGGAACCGCAGCCCCCGAGCGAACAACACCGCGATCTGAGCCCGCTCCTCCGCATCCAACCGACGACCCGGCATGTGACCACCCCTCCGTTGCAACAACCCTAAGAAACCGCCCCCGTCCCCGTCGGAACGGCGATCCGAGCATCGAGTCGCAGCCCAGACCGACAGCGGGACACTGGCGCTGAGGGTGCACCCGGCGACGGGGCCGCGGCAACCCCTGGGGCACTCCCCCTGGGCAAGCGCAGACTGGCCGGGACCCGCCACTCGGCGGGCGCTCTCCGACGGAAGGAACGACCATGGACCTCGGTGGACTCGGCGACAAGGCCAAGGACTTCGCGAACAGCGACAAGGGCGAGAAGATGACCGATCAGGGTCTCGACAAGGCCGGCGACGCCGCGGGCAAGGCCTCGGGCGGGAAGTTCGACGGCCAGATCGACGGTGCCGAGAAGGCCGCCGACCAGCGCATCGGCGACGAGTAGCCGACTCGACGCGAACGGGGCCCTGCACTCGGCACGGACCCCGTTCCGCGTCCACTCGCTGACGAAATTCCCCGCGAATGGACCCGAACCGGGCTCCGAGCGACCGCCGGGCCCCGTCGCGCGTCCACTCGCGGCGGCGGAGCGGCCGGCTCAGGCGGCGCGCAGCGCCTTGAGCAGTGCCAGCACGACGACCGCCGAACGATCCGCCGCGTCGTCGACATGCGCCTCGAACTGCCCGGGAGCGCAGAGGTCCGAGATCCCGCGCACCGACACGAACGGCACGCCGTGCACGTGCGCCGTCTGCGCGAGCGACACCGACTCCATGTCGGTGGCCAGGGCCGCGGGGAACGCGCCGCGCACCCGCTCCACGTGGTCGCCCGAGACGAAGACGTCCCCCGACACGATCAGTCCGCGGCGCACCGGGACGGAGCCGTTCGGCACCTCTGCGACCAGCTCGGCCGCGAGGGCGGGAGCGTGGCCGGAGTACCGTGCGGGCATGCCGGGGACCTGGCCGAGCGCGTAGCCGAAGGCCCGCGCGTCGGCGTCCGTCTGCACGTACTCGTCGCCGACGACCACATCGCCGACCCGCACGTCCGCGCCCAGCCCGCCGGCCGAGCCGGCGCTGATCACCAGCGGCGACGGGTCCTGGAGGATCGCGGCCGTCAGTCCGCCCGCCGCGTTCACGAGGCCCACGCCCGTGCACACGAGCAGCACGGTCCCGCCGTCGATCTCGAGGTCGTACTGGAGCGCGTTGCCGACGGTCCGCGGCTCGGAGGCGCGCTCGGCCTTCTCGAGGAACGGCTGCGCCTCCTCGTCCATCGCCACCAGGACGATCGCGTCGCTCACGCGGTCACCGTCTCCCACTCGGAGCGCTGCGCGAGGAACGCGCGCGCCGCCTCCTGGGCGCCCTCGAGCGAGTGGTTGGCCCCCCAGCCGCACTGCGTCTCGTTGGCGGCGGGGACCTCGTCGGCCTCGGTGATGTCTCGGAGGGTCTCCTCGACGAGCGAGAGCACCTCGGGCAGCGCGGGCTCGCCCGAGAGGATCAGGTAGAAGCCGGTCTGGCAGCCCATCGGCGAGAAGTCGACGACGCGGTCGGAGTGGTTGCGCGACTTCTCGGCGAACAGGTGCTCGAGGGAGTGCACGGTCGGCATCTCGAGGTGGGCGCGGTTGGGCTGAGTGAAGCGCACGTCGTACTTCACGAGGTGGTCGCCGCCCGGCAGCGTCTTGGCGTCGGCGAGGCGCACGTACGGCGCGGCGACGGTGCGGTGATCGAGGTTGAACGACTCGACGTTCATGCGCGGCTGATCCACGGGTTCTCCTTCGCTGGGGGTCCCCCCATTCTCCTCCGCCCGCACCGGGGAACCCCGAACCGTCGAGACATCCCGCAACAGCCGGTTCCCTCGACGGTCCGGGGTTCCCTCACGGCGCACACCGCAACCCCTGTTGTCGCGGGCCCCGGCGGAGTGCGCTGGGGGCATGCGCGAAATGAAGTTCGTCAAGCTCGTCAGCCGCCTCGAGAACGCCGCCGCCCTCGACCCGCTCGTCGGGCGCGTGAAGAACGTCGTGAACGCGGTCGTCCGACCCCAGCCGGTGCGCGACGTGCTGCACGGCGTCCCGGTCGGGCACCCCGTGCATCCGCTGCTCGTCCTCGTCCCCACCGGCGCGTGGGTGTCGGCGGCGGTCCTGGACCTCCTGCCCGGCAACGACCGCGCCGCCCGGGCGCTGGTCGGACTGGGAGTGGTCAGCGTCCTGCCGACCGCCGCGACGGGCTGGACGGACTGGTCCGAGCTGCACGAGCAGCAGACCCGCGTCGGACTCGTGCACGCCACCGCCAACATCGTCGCGACGGCCCTCTACGCGGCGTCCTTCGTCGAGCGCAGACGCGGCCACCGCACGAGCGGCAAGGTCCTCGGCATGCTCGGACTCGCCGTCGTGTCGGGCGGCGGCTACCTCGGCGGGCACCTCAGCTACCGGCAGGCGTCCGGAGCGAACCACACCGAGGACGTGCCGCACCGCTTCCCCGCCGGCTGGCAGGAGCTGGGCCCCCTGAGCGAGCTGCCCGAGAAGGAGCTGGTCGAGAAGGTCGTCGCCGGCACCCCGCTGCTCGCCTTCCGCCACGGCGGGAAGGTGAACGTGCTGTCGAACGTCTGCAGTCACCTCTCGGGCCCCCTCGACGAGGGCGAGCTCCAGGAGGCGAAGGGCGGCGAGGCCTGCGTCTCGTGCCCCTGGCACGGCAGCTCCTTCTCGCTGGAGTCGGGCGAGGTGCTCCGCGGCCCCGCCACGTCGCCGCAGCCGAGGTTCGAGACCCGCGTCACCGACGGCGTGGTGGAGGTGCTGCTCCCGCACGCCGGCTGACACCTGCGCCGGGGCGGGTGGATCTCGAAGCTTCTATTTGTCAAGGTCGGCAGAGGTGGGGGAAGAGTTCGCGGCAGAGGGCTCTTTTGAGGAGGCGGAGGGTGTCTTTGGTGGTTTTGCCTGCGGCGAGGTGGGCGTCGCGG
>NZ_JAMRYM010000183.1:0-2964 GCF_023743255.1 Rathayibacter rubneri
TCCTGATCGCGGGGGTCAGACATCGTCGGTCCCGTCGTCGAACTGGCCGGTGGCCTCGCCGGGCTCGTCGTCCAGGCCCGCGACCGCCGCGCCCGATCGGGCGCGCTCGAGCGACATGCCCGTGGGAACGGCCAGCAGGACCGCGACGAGGAACACGAGCAGCAGAGCGGTCGTGTAGGCGACGCCGAAGGGGCCGACCACGTCCTGGGGAGCGGCGTCCACGCGCTGGTCGTCGGGGTCGACGGCGCTCCAGAGGAGACCGTAGTTCGTGTCGCCGACCGCCGAGAACGCGGGATTGCCGTCGAGCGAGACCGCGGCACGGGCCTGCACGGCCGAGGCCGCGTCGCCCGCCTGCGCGTCGTCGGCGTCGGTGAGCACCACGAAGCGGACGCCGAGCTCGTCGAGCGCCCCCTCGACGTCGTAGCCGGAGCGCGACACGAGGTTGCCGGCGAGCTCGTCGATCTCGTCGGTGCTCTCGGCGCCGGTCGCGGCGAGGGTCGACTGCTGGTCCAGCGTCGCTCCCGCTCCGCGCTCGAGACGGGCGAGGATCCCGCCGTCGTCCTGCGGCACCAGCACGATCGTGCCGACGCGCGGGTCGTTCTGCGCCTCGGCCGCGACGTACGCGGGGAGCGAGCGATCGGAGGTACTCGCGATCGACGAGCCGTCGGAGGCGGGGAACGCCAGCGCGAACGGACCGACCGCGAGAGCGGCGGTGACCGTGACGACGAGGGCGGTCACCAGGCGCAGCGAGGGCAGCGCGCCGAGCGACAGCGAGAAGCCGATCACGAGTCCGAGCCAGTAGAGGCTGAGCCCGGTGCCGCTCCACACGGCGACCGACTCGGACCCGGCGGTGGCGACCTGGATCCCCTGCGCGAGCGAGGCGGTGAGCAGGCCTGCGGCCGCGACTCCCACTCCGCCCAGGGCGGGCAGGTTGTTCGGCAGCAGGAGCGAGCCGAGCGCGGCGACGATCAGCGGGAGCACGAGCACGAGGGTCGCGAGCGGGGCTGCCGCCTCGGCGATGCCGAGCCGGCCGGAGAGGAAGCCGGTCCACTCGCCCGGCAGCCCGGCCGGGACGCCCGCGAGCAGCGAGAAGAAGTCCGCCCGGACGGAGGGCAGCGGCACTCCGGGGTCGGCGAGGACGGCGAGCCAGTTCCCGCGGGGCGCGTGGGCGACGAGCAGGGGGAACAGCAGGGCGAACGCGGGGATCGGCAGGCCGGCGAATCGGCCGAGACGGCGACCGGAGGTCGCGAGGATGACCAGCCACACCACCAGGAGCGGCAGCGACAGGATCGGAGCGCAGGCGACGACGGCGGCGGCGAGGAGCGATGCGGTGGCGGAGGCGGACCACGAGCGGTACGCGCCGAAGCCGGCGAAGAACAGCCACGGCAGCAGGACGTGCACCAGGATCGGCCCCGGCCGCCCGTCGGCCTGCGCCGCGTAGAACGCGGGGGCCAGGATCCAGGCGACGGAGCCGAACGCCCGGGCGAGGGGTCGCGGAGTGATCCGCGCCACCATCAGCCAGGCGCCCATCGCGGCGAGGGGCAGCGCCGTCAGGTAGAGCAGCACCATCGAGTAGCTGGGCGACCAGAAGGTGATCGAGCCCAGCACCGCGAGCACGGCGGCGAAGGGGTCGGCCGCTCCGATGAAGCCGGAGCCGAGGTCGCGCCACCCGTAAGCCGCATTGCGCCACAGCTCGGCGACCGTCGGCGAGAGGGTCAGCAGGCCGCCCCCGCTCAGGGCGGGTGCGGCGATCAGGGGCGTGTAGATGATGAGGCCCGCGAGCGCCGCCGCGAGCACGACCCAGACCCCGCCGCTCTGGAAGAAGTGCAGGGGGTGCCGCTCGCGGCTCGCCTGGACCCGGACGGCGTCGTGCCGCACGGAGCGCAGCTGGCGCACGGTGTCCAGCGGGATCCGCAGCGGGGCGATCGCCTTCCAGCCCACGTTCTTCGAGGAGCGCAGGACCTTCCGCGCCCGCAGCACCTTCGTCGCGCCGAAGGCGACGACCACCGCGGCCAGCAGCTCGCCGCCGACGAGTCCCGGCTGCTTGCGGAGCAGGCGGACGATCGCGCGCCCGACGGCGAGCGGCACGAGCGAGAGCCAGTGCAGGACGAGGAGCGCCACGGGCGCGTACGCGAGGCGGCGGTGCAGCTGCGCGGTGCGGTGCTGCCGGGCGCGGCGGCGCTCCCCTCCGTCGATGCGACGGCCGTCGGGGCGCTGCAGTCCGATGCGGGCGGTCGTGACCCGGGCGTCCGGCACGCGGCTGACGCGGTGGCCGGCCAGGCGGGTGCGGATCGAGAAGTCGAGGGCGTCGTCGACCACGGGCAGACCGGGGTCGAACCCGCCGAGCTCCTCCCACAGGGAGTGGCGCACGAGCATGCCGCCCGCGGCGACCGCGAGCACGTCGGGGGTGGCGTCGTGCTGCCCCTGGTCGAGCTCGTCCTCGACGAGGTGGACCGTGGTGCCGTAGTTCGTGATCGACTCGCCGTAGCTGCGGATGTACCCGGACCGGGTCCAGTCCATCACCTTCGGACCGGCGACGGCGACGGAGGGGGCGACCTCGACGGCTCCGAGCAGGGCCGCGAGCGCCCCTGGCTCGGGAGCGGAGTCCTGAGCGAGCAGCCAGAGCCACTCGTCCTCGCCCCGCGGCGGCTGCATCACGCGCACCGCGCGCGCGACGGCCTGGCCGAAGGGCAGGTTCTCGGAGACCTGGACCAGCTGGGACGGGCCCCACCCGGCGAGCAGCTCACCCGTGTCGTCCTTCGAGCCCCCGTCGACGAAGACGGTCGCGTCGGGCTGACGGGTCTGTGCTCGGAGCGCCGCGAGGGTGCGTTCCAGATACGCTGCGCCGTTGCGCGCGACGAGGACGGCGGTTACTCGGGGATACATCGCGGACCACCCTAGGCGATGCCGACGGACCACCCGCCAGCGGCTCGCCGCCCCGCCCCCCCGCGGCCGCTCGCCCGC
>NZ_JAMRYM010000184.1:0-2733 GCF_023743255.1 Rathayibacter rubneri
GTTCGGAGACCATGCTCCCGATCCTGGCAGGCGAGGAGCAGAATGCCGTCATGAGCGCCGCCGCCGTCGCCGCCGGACTCGACGTGGTCGGCGTCTTCACCTTCCCGGGCCACAGCTACGCGCTCGAGGCGCGCCCCGCCGCCGCGCGCGACGAAGCGGAGGCGCTCGCCGCGGCCGCCGCGTCCCTCGCCTCCGTCGGCGTCACGGCCCGCGTCATCAGCGGAGGCTCCACTCCGTCCGCCGACTTCGCCGACGCGGGAGTGCTCACGGAGCTGCGCCCGGGCGTCTCGTCGCTCGGCGACGCCCAGCAGTGGGAGATGGGCACGATCGGGCCGGAGTCGATCGCCGTGACGGTTCTCGCCACGATCGTCTCGCGGCACGACGGCCGGCTGATCGCCGACGCGGGCAGCAAGGTCCTCTCCTCGGATCGCGGGGCCGCCTCGAGCGGCTTCGGGCGGCTGCCCGAGCATCCCCAGGCGCGCGTCACCGTGCTCTCGGAGCACCACGCCACGATCACCGGGATCGACCTGCCGCTCGGCTCGCGGGTGCGCATCGCTCCCAACCACGTCTGCGTCGCGGTGAACCTGGCCGACGAGTACCGGGTGCTGCTGGCCGACGGGGGAGCGGTTGCGTGGCCGGTGGACGCCCGGGGCGCAACGGCTAGAGCGCCGGGCGCTGCCGGGGGATCCGCAGGCCGACGAGCGCCGCGAGCCCCAGCAGCACGAAGGCCGACCCGAAGGCGGCGGTCGGCGAGGCCGCGTCCGCCAGCAGGCCGGCGAGCAGCGGGCCGATCACGCCGCCGAGGTCCGACGCCGCCTGGAACACCGAGACCGGACGTCCGCCGCGATCGCCCGCGGCGTCGCCGACGAGCGCCCCCGGTGCCGTCCCCATGAACGCGGCCGCCGCTCCGTAGAGGCAGAGCAGCACCACGAGCAGCCACAGGTCCGACACGAGCGGCATCGCGAGCATCGCCAGCGCCGCGACGGCGAAGCCGCCGATCAGCGCGGGCCGACGACCGACCGTGTCGACGAAGCGGCCGGCCGGGGCGAGCGCCACCGTCTGCACCACGGCCGCGATCGCGAAGGCGATGCCCGTCCACGCCGGGTCGTCGCCGAGGCCCTCGACCACCAGCACCGGCACCAGCGTCGCCCGCACGCCCATCGCCGACCAGCCGAGCGCGAAGTTCGCGAGCACGGCGCTCTGGTACCGGCGGTCGCGCACGACCTCGCGCATCGGACGGACGACCGCGGTCGTCCCCGCCGCCGCGTCCCGCTCGGGGCGGCGCAGCAGCACCAGTCCGACCAGTCCCGCGACGGCGAGGGTGCCCGCGTAGAAGAAGAAGGGAGCGGTCAGCGAGATCGCGGTCAGCACTCCGCCGACGGCCGGACCCGCCATGCCGCCGAGCAGGAACCCGCCCTGGTAGAAGCCGATCGAGCGACCGCGCCGCTCCGGTGCCGCCGTGCGCAGGAGGAGCGTCATCGCCGCGACCGAGAACATCGCCGAGCCGATCCCGCCCGCGCCGCGCAGCAGCAGCAGATGCAGGTAGTCGCCGGCGAGCCCCACCAGCGCGCTCGACAGCGCCACGATGCCGATGCCCGTCGCGAGCACCACGCGCTCGCCGAGCCGGTCGACGAGCGGCCCGACGAACGGGTTCGCGACCAGCCGCATGAGCGCGAACGCCGACACGACCGCGCCGACCTCCACGTAGCCGACGCCGAAGCTGCGCACGTACACGGGCAGCACGGGGACGACGACGCCGAAGCCCAGCATCACGAAGAACGCGACGATCCCGAGGACCAGGACGTCGCGCGGAAGCCTCTCGCGCTCGCCCCGCTGCTGCCACGGAAGTCTCACCCCCCGACGCTACCCGCTGCCCGCGCCGTCCCCGAATCGGGGGTGAGGGGGGTGCGCGTCCGGGCCCGTGCTCGTTCTGCGACGGAGGGGCGGGGCTCTCAGCGCAGCGCTGCGCTCTCGGCGTCGTAGAGGGCCTTCACCTCGGCGGCCGTCAGCGCCCGGTCCCAGACGCGTACCTTGGCGACGGTGCCGCGGGCGAAGTTGCCGGCCTTGCCCGTGAGCTGGACGCCTCCGACCGTGAAGTCGCCCGCGACCGGGTTCAGCCCGTACGGGAACAGGTAGGGGTTCTTCGCGTACGTGTTGCCGAGCCTGTCGGTGTACCTCGGGTAGGCGGTCGCGACGCCGTCGAGGTACGAGACCGCCTGCGCGCCGTCGTAGGTGCCGACGTGCAGCTGCCAGACGGAGCGCGTCATCCTCGTGCCGGAGGCGGAGTAGTCGCGGGAGTAGGGGTACCCCGGGGTCGGCCCGCCCGATCGCGAGACGTGGAAGTTGGCACGGTCGGCACCGCCGTAGGTCCCGAGGTCGTAGAACAGGCCGTAGGAGCGGCGCGGCTGGTTCGCGTCCTCGGTCCACGAGCCGGCGATGAATCCCGTGTCGGTGTCGGTGGCCCGCACCCACGCGGCCACCGTGGCCGTGTTCGTCGACGCGCCGACCGTGAGCCTGCCTGTGGAGGCGGCCGGCAGGCGCAAGTAGCTGGAGCCCGTGAGCGAGAGGCCCGTGCCCCAGGGAGTCGCGACACGGGTCGCGGCCGTCCGTCCGGCCTGCGCGAGCGGCAGGTCGCCCGCCGTGGTGCGGAACGGGGCGGCCGACTCGGTGAAGTCCCACTGCGCGATCGGCGCGGGCACGCCGACGGGGACGCCGGAGGGAGCGGGGGAGGGG
>NZ_JAMRYM010000185.1:0-2416 GCF_023743255.1 Rathayibacter rubneri
CTCGGGGGCTCGGAGATGTGTAAAAGAGACACCCCCGCCGTCGGCGGCGATCGCGCGGACGGCGGGGCCGCAGAGGAGCACGTCGCCCGCGCTGTCCAGGCGGGCGACGAGGACGCGGCGGGTCATGCCGCGCCCTCCTCGTCGGGCTGCATCGCGAGGAGCAGCTCGACCGCCTCGAGGAGCGTGTCGGCGCGCAGCGTCGCGGCCGCCACCTCCTCGGCCCGGGTGATCGGAGTCGGGACCAGCACGCCCCGCGCGCCGGCGTTCGCGGCGGCACCCACATCGGCGCCGATGTCGCCGATGACGGCGAGGGAGTCGGCCGACAGCCCGAGGGCCTCGGCGGCGCCCAGCACCATGCCGGGAGCGGGCTTGCGGCAGTCGCAGCCGTCCTCGGGGCCGTGCGGGCAGAGCATCCAGACGTCGAAGCCGCCGAAGAGCTCGTCGACCCGGCGGTTGACCGCCTCGGCCTGGCCGCGGTCGATGATGCCACGGGCGATGCCGGACTGGTTGGTCACCACTCCGATCGCCAGGCCCGCCTCGCGCGCGCGCTCGACGGCGTCGAGGGCGGTCGGCATCGGCTCGACCCGCTCGGGGTCGCCGTTGTAGGGCACATCGACGACCAGCGTGGCGTCGCGGTCGAAGAGGATCCCGCGCAGTCGCGGAGTCCTCTCGAGCTCGGCGGTCCCGCGCGGATCGCTGCGGTGCATCGGGTCGGTCACGTCCTCCTCGTACCCTGCTTCTCCTCCTCGTAAACCCCGGGGAGGAGAAGTACTGCTGCTCGGGCGCGTCGGGATCGGGGCCCGCGCGTCTGAGCCTCCGGCGACGGGGTACGGGACGTCCGACAGGAAGGAGGCGCCGTGCGCGCTCTCACCGAACCGGACGGCACCCCGGAGGTCCTCGCGCTCCGCGCGCTCAAGCTCGGCGACATCCTGGTGGCGGTGCCGGCGCTGAAGGCGCTGCGCCGCGGCTTCCCCGAGCACCGCCTGATCCTCGCCACCACGCCCTGGCTCGAGCCGATCGTCGACCTGATCGACGGACTGGACGCCCTGGTGCCCACCCTGCACGGCCTCGACGACCCGCTGCCGATGGCCGCCGGGCGCGTCGAGCTCGGCGTCAACCTGCACGGCAACGGCCCGGAGTCGCGGCTGCGCCTCGCCGAGATCGAGCCCGAGCGCACACTCGAGTTCCGCGTCCCGGCGCTCGATCCCGACGCGGGCCACGACGACCCGCGCCCGCTCTGGATCGACGGCGAGCTCGAGCGCGCCCGCTGGGCCCGGCTGGTGAACTCGATCGGACTCGACGCGGATCCCGAGGACGTCGCCATCGCGGTCCCCGAGGCCGCACCCCGCGTCGACGGTGCCGCCGTCGTGCACATCGGCGCCTTCTACGGCTCGCGCGAGTGGCCCGAGGAGCGCTTCGCCGCGGTCGCCCGCTCGCTCGCCGACCAGGGGCACCGCGTCGTCTACACCGGAGGCGCGAACGAGGCCGACCGGGCCCGTCGCGTCGCCGGGCTCACCGGCACCGGAGAGGTGCTCGCGGGCGAGGTCGACCTGGTCGAGTTCGCCGCGGTGGTCGCCGCCGCCGAGACGCTGGTCACCGTCGACACCGGAGCCGCGCACCTCGCCTCGGCCTACGGCATCCCGTCGGTCGTGATCTTCGGACCGGCGCCGCCCGAGGCCTGGGGCCCGCCCGCGAGCGGCCCGCACATCGTGCTCACCGACGCGTCGCTGCGCAAGGGCGACGTCTTCTCCTCCGAGCCGGACCCGGCGCTGCTGGCCGTGCAGACCGAGGACGTCCTGGACGCCCTCGCCTCGCTGCCCTCGCGTGCCGAGGCGCACCTCAGGCGGACCGCAGACGCTGCGCCTGCCGGACGGGCGTGACCGTGGCGACCCGGGCGCGGGGCGAGCGGGGCTGATGCTGGCGCGAGGGGGCGCCCAGCCGGTCGGCGAGCTGCGCGAGGATCCGCCGCTGCAGGCGCGAGACCTGCATCTGCGTCGTCCCGAGCGCGTCCGCGATCTGCTGCTGGGTCATCTCCTCGACGAAGCGCATGCGCAGCAGCTCCCGCTGCCCGTCCTCGAGCTCCGCGAGGGCGGTCGCGAGTCCGTGGCGGCGGTCGATGGCCGCGAGGTTCTCGTCGTCGCCGCCGAGGGTCTCGCCGAGCCGCACCCCGCCGTCGCCCGTGCCGACGGTCTCGTCGAGCGAGAGCGGGTGGCTCGCCGAGCGCGCGTCGGCGACCTCCGCGGCGTCGACTCCGAGCCGCAGGGCGATCTCGCGGTCGGACGGGTGGCGCCCGAGCTCCTGCGACAGCTCCTCGGCGACGACGCCGGAGCGGCGGTGCAGCTCCTGCACGCTGCGCGGCGGCCGCACCATCCAGCCGAGGTCGCGCAGGTGGCGCTTGAGCTCGCCGGTGATCGTG
>NZ_JAMRYM010000186.1:0-2116 GCF_023743255.1 Rathayibacter rubneri
CGCAGCCGGGCGCCGGGTCGGGAGACGTCGGCCGAGGAGACCGAGGCGGGCGGGCGGGTCAGGACGACCGTGAGGACGTCGACGAGAGCCGCCGTGACGGTGAGCCAGTGCTCGGCCGGCGACGGCACGAGCACCAGCCGCTCGAGATCGATGCCGATGCCCGCCGCGGCCTCGGCTCCGAACTCGGGCACGCCCACGACCCCGCACCAGGCGCCCTCGGCCGAGGGGCCGGCGAGCAGCCCCATCGCCAGGCTCAGCGACCCGTCGACGGAGTACGCGGCTCCCTGCTTCAGGGTTCCGCCGGGCAGCGCCGCGGCGAAGGCGGGCAGGGTCGCCAGGCTCTTCGTCTCGAGCGTCGTCGCCTGCATGTCGCGGATGCGCGACTGCAGCTCCTTCACCGAGGCGAGCTGGCGCAGCAGCGGCTCCGCGGCCTCGGCCGTCCCCTCGGAGAGGGTGGAGGAGGAGGCTGTCATCTGCCCATGTTCGAACATGTGTTCGAGTATGTCAATCGCCACCGACATCCGCGGCGGGGTCCTCGAAGACTACGTCCGAGCACCGTCATCGGCGCCTGTGGAGGACCGGCGGAGGCCCCGGGGATCGGCGCGAGGACCACCCGCTCTACCATGGGGGCCATGCCCGACGCCCTGCCCGAGTCCGCCGCCGCCTCCATCGCCGAGCAGGTCGCCCCGCCGCGCCGGCGCACCCTGGTGGTCAAGATGGGCTCCAGCTCGGTGACCAAGCAGTCCGGACCCGATCCCGTCCTGCTCGCGAACGCTCTCGAGAGCGCCTTCACCGCGCGCGGTCTCGGCTGGGACGTCGTGCTCGTCTCCTCCGGCGCGGTCTCCTCGGGCCGCGCCCTCTTCGCCCGCTCCCAGGACGAGCCGATCAGCTCCCGGCTGGCCGCCGCCGTCGGCCAGACCGTGCTCATGGGCTTCTACCGCTCGGTCGCCGAGCTCTCGGGCGCCCTCGTCGCCCAGATCCTGATCGGCGAGTCCGACCTCGCGTCGCCCCGTCAGATGTCCCACGTCGCGGAGGCGATCCGCCACGCCCTCGACGCCGGTGTCGTCCCGATCGTGAACGGCAACGACACCATCGACTCCGCAGGGTCCGACAACGACGGGGTGGCCGGCGGCCTGGCGATGCTCCTCGGAGCCGATCTCCTGCTCCTGCTCACCGATGTTCCCGGCGTCTTCGCCGGCAGCATCGCGGAGGGCGTCCACCTCGAGGAGCTGGGCATCGCGGAGCTGCGCGGCATCGGCGTGCAGAAGGGCGGCACCGGTCGGGGCGGCATCCGCTCCAAGCTCAAGGCCGCCGAGCTCGCCGCCCACAACGGCGTCTCGACGCGCATCGCCGGAGCCCGGACCCCCGACGTGATCCTGGGCGCGATCGACGGGCCGGGCCCCGGCACCCTCGTCCGCGCGGTGCACGGGCACCCCGGTGTGGAGCAGCGCTGGATCTCGGGTGTGGCCACGGCGAGGGGGCGCGTCGAGATCAACCTCGAGGCCGAGCGGAGCATCGACTCGGGCTCCAGCCTCTTCGCCTCGGGCATCAAGCGGGTGTCGGGTGATTTCAGCGGGGGAGACGTCATCGAGGTGCGCGCCCTGAGCGGTGAGCTCCTCGCCCGGGGAGTGACCAGGGTCTCCTCCCGCCTGCTCACGCTGGTGCGGGCCCTGCGCGTCGACGAGATCGCCCGCGTCTTCGTCGCGGTCCTCGCCCACGCCGCAGCGGGAGGCGCACCGGCCGCCGCCGTCGACGGCGAGCGCCCCCAGCTCGCCCGGGCTCTGGAGTACACCCGCGGGCTCTCCTCCGAGCACGCCCGAGCCGTCGCGATGGAGATCGTCGGGCTGTTCCCCGCCGAGAGCATCTCGGCGCTCCTGGGGCTCGGAGCGGAGGAGGGCGAGCTGGTCGAGCGCTACACGCGCCTCGTGCGCACCCTCGCCATCGTCGAGAACCAGCACCTGTCGGTGTTCAAGGACTGAGCGTCGAGGCGGCGCTTCACGCCAGGCGCGCGGGTCGTTCCGCGCCACTGCGTCGTGATCGCGGCTCCTGCGTGTCTCTCTGGTGAGGCACCGATTCCGGGTGCCCCGATCGATCGGACCGCCATGAGCCCCACGTC
>NZ_JAMRYM010000187.1:0-1950 GCF_023743255.1 Rathayibacter rubneri
GGCGGGCGTGGCGCTCGCCGTGGCGGTCGGCGTGGCCGTCGGAGTGGCGGTGGCGGTCGGAGCAGGCGTGGCGGTCGGCGTGGCCGTCGGAGTGGCGGTGGCGGTCGGAGCAGGCGTGGCGGTCGGCGTGGCCGTCGGAGTGGGCGTGGCCGTGGGCGCCGGTGCGGCGACGGCGTCCCAGATCCCGGTGAGGTACGCCGTGGTCGGCTTCGTGCTCAGCGCGTCGAGCTGCGCGGCGGTCATCGAGCCGAGCGTCGGGTCGACGGTGAAGCCGCCGGTCGTCGCGGTCTTGCCGGTCATGTTCGTGCGGGTGTTCACCACGGTGTCCCACAGCGGCTGGAGCGAGCCGATGAAGGTCGAGTCCGACGCGTCGACGTTGCCGCCGCCCGAGCCCTGGACGGCGCTGAGGCTGCCCGGTCCGTTGATCGCCCCCGTGTATCCCGCGCCGCCCGCGAGGAACGGGTAGCGCTGAACGGTGGCGGCGCCGCCGAGGAGGAGCGCCTCCTGGAAGTCGACGTTCCTCACTCCGCCGATGATGGCGGCGCTGTTGTTCGAGGCGAAGACGACGGTGTCGCGGACCGTGATCTGACCCGTCACTCCGCCGCCCTCGATCTGGAGGGTGTCGGTGTGGGGTCGTGCGGGGCCGGTGCCGCCGTAGACCGCGTCGACGTAGTAGGAGGGAGCGATGTAGCCGCCCTCGACCAGCACGTCGCCCATGATGTCGGGCGCGTAGGCCTTGATCTGCGCGGAGTCGCCGTTCTTGAGCGTCGACTCCGGTGCGACGACCTCGATCAGCTCGACGTCCCGCACGGGGATGCCGGCCGAGGCGGCGAGCCCCGTCCAGTTGTCGTTCACCCGCAGCCAGGCGAAGGAGGCGTTCGTCGCGCCCTTGACGTCGAGCGAGCCGATGTCGAAGCGGAGGAGCGTGATGCCCGTGACCGCCCGCAGCGCCCAGGCGCCGCCGGTCACCGACCGGAAGCCGTCGCGGGCGGTGATGAGCACCTTGGTGGCGCCCGCGTTGCGGTAGCCGTTGAGCGCCGACAGGTCCGCGATGTGGCCGGGCGCGACGCGGATGACGGCGCCGGCCGCGATCTGGGCCGTCGTGAGGGCGTCGAGCGCCCGGCGGATCGCGGTGCCCGAGGCCGCCACGTCGACGACGGTGAAGCCGGAGTAGGAGGAGCGGATGTCGGGGGTGTCCGACGGGTAGTGCGTGCCGTCCGGTCCGAACGCCGTTGACTCGGCGGCCGAGGCGGGTGCCGCGGTCTGGAGCGTCGTCCCGGTCACGGCGATCCCCGCGGTCAGTGCGATCGCCAGGACGCGCAGCAGATGCTTCGTCCCTCTCGCCGAGGGCGGCACCGCCGCGGTCGGGATGCGGGGCGGCGACGTCCTGGAGGGAGTGGCTCTGGCCATGTGCGGTGTCCGATCGACTCGTGCTGGGGCGGGGGGAGGGGTCGCCGGAGCACGCCGTGGCAGGGGCCTCGACGTGCGTCACGGACCGGGCCTCCACAGCGGGGGAGGACTCCGGCTGCGCGCGTCCCTCCCTCGGGGGCGGGGTCGGACGTGCGCTCCGTGGCTACCTGCGGTGACGCTATCCGCCGCTCTCAGCCCCGAGGGGCGGGTGAAAGGAAGCTCCGCGATCGGGGCCCTCGAAGGCGGGTGACGGTCGCCGTCAGGTGCCCTCGACGCCCCCCGTCCGGGCCGCTCGGCCGCGGGATCGCGGGCCGTGCGGAGCCGTCACCCGACTGGGAGGGGTGCTCCCGGCGACGCACTCATCGCGCCAGCGCGGCCAGCTCCGCCCGGTTCCGCGCCCCGGCCTTCCGCAGCAGGTTCGAGACGTGGAACTTGGCCGTGTTCTCGCTGATGCCGAGGTCGTCGGCGATGCGGTGGTTCGAGGCGCCGAGGGTGATCAGGTGCAGCACCTCGCGCTCGCGGGCGCTGAGGTCGGCGAGG
>NZ_JAMRYM010000188.1:0-1915 GCF_023743255.1 Rathayibacter rubneri
GACGGCCGCGGTGCTCACGGGCGTCCCCGTCGCGCCATGGCCGCCGCCGGGGCCAGGGCGCGACGGGGACGCTCGTGAGCACCGCGGCCGTCACGGCGGGCATCGTCGTCCTCGCGGTCGGCAGTTTCGCGCTGCGAGCGGGCGGCGTGCTGCTGCGCGACCGGATGCCCCTCGGCGACGACGCGGAGCGGCTCGTCGAGCGCGGCACGGTCGTCCTGCTGGTGGCGGTCGCCCTCGTCTCGGCGCTGACCGACGGCACGGGGGCGGCGCCGGTGTCGCGGGCGGCCGGAGTAGCGGTCGGTGCGGCGGCGGCGCTCCTGAAGGCCCCGCTGGTCGTCGTGGTGATCGCGGCGGCGGGAACGGCGGCGGGGCTGCGGGCGCTCGGGGTCTGATGCGAGCGGTGCGACGCGGTCGGAGCGGCCTGTCGGTCAGAGCGGCCGGTCCGTCAGAGCCCCTTCGCGAAGCACGCGGCGGAGTCGTCGCCGACGTGCGCGCCGAAGCCGTCGACCTCGACGTACCCGAGTGCTCGGGCGGCGGAGCGCACCGCGTCGTCGGCCGCGTCGACCCGGAACCGCAGGGTGCGGATCCGCTGGACCCTCGCCCACGACTCGGCGGCGGCGACCAGGCGGCGGGCGACGCCCCGACGGCGCGCCTCGGGCAGCACGACGAGGCGTACGAGCTCGGCGAAGTCGTCGGGCCCGGGAGCGAGGGCGACGAGGCCGAGCGGGCGGTCGTCGAGGGCGCCCTCGGCTCGGGCGACGAAGAGCCGCGCGTGCTCGCGGTCGAGCGAGGTGCCGTGATCGGTGAGGGCGAGCAGCGCGGCGGCACCGGGGGAGTCGGAGTGCTCGAGCCGCACGGCGACCGGCCCGGTCACGAGGTCGGCTCCGCCGCTCCCGCCGGCTCGAGGGAGAGGTTCTGCACGACGGGAGCGTCGAGGTGCGCGTGCAGGAACTCGACGACCGACGTGCGCAGGCTCTCGTCGAGCATGGCGATCGAGTGCTGAGTGCCCGGCAGCACGAGGAGCTCGACCGGTGCGCCGGCGGTCTCGAGTGCGTCCGCGAAGGCGGTGGACTGCGACCGGGCCACCCGGGCCTCGCCGGAGTGGGCGATCAGGAACGCGGGCTCGCTGCCGTCGACGTGCGTGATCGGCGACGCCTCCGCGGCGGCGGGGCAGGCGGCGAGATCGGGGCAGCCGAGGTAGGTCCGCACGGCCGGCGCGACTCCGACGGCCGGGTCGTCGTCGGCCATGCCCGCGGCGGTCAGATCGGAGGGGCCGCTGAGGTCGACGACCGCGGCCAGCTGCGAGGAGGTGTCGTCACGCGTGCCGAGGAGCGAGACGAGGTTGCCGCCGGCCGACCCGCCGAACGCGGCGACGCGCTCCGGGTCGATGCCGAACCGCTCCGTCTGCTCGGGCGCGAGCAGCCAGTCGAGTGCCGCCGAGACGTCGTCGATCTGAGCGGGGAAGACCGCGGCGGGAGCGAGCCGGTAGTTCACCGAGACGGCGACGAAGCCCTCGGACGCCAGCCACTGGCAGAGCGGGCGCCAGTTGGCGTCGGCCTTGTCGCCGCGGGCCCAGCTGCCGCCGTGCACGACGAGGACCGCGGGGAGCCCGCCGGTCACGAGCGCGCCGGTCGGCGAGCACACGTCGACGGACTGACCCGTCGCCTCGTCGTAGACGACGTCGGCCGTGACGGGGATGTCGGCGTAGGCCGGGACGGCCGCCGCGCCCGCCGCCTGGGCGATCGGCTCCGACACGGGAGTGGTGCTCGCGCACCCGGTGAGGGCCGCCGCGACGAGCCCGAGGGTCGCCGCACACAGGGCGATCAGTCGCGTGGGTCGGGTGGGCTCGCGCATGGGTGAGACGAGCGTAAGGGGTGGACGGCGCTGGACCTACAGGTCCCCCGCGATCAGGGGG
>NZ_JAMRYM010000189.1:0-1750 GCF_023743255.1 Rathayibacter rubneri
ACCCGGTCTGGTGCCGCTGCGGCCCCTGGGCTTCGGCACTCTGCTCGGCGCTCCG
Organism: Rathayibacter rubneri; assembly: GCF_023743255.1. Classification (NCBI taxonomy): domain Bacteria; kingdom Bacillati; phylum Actinomycetota; class Actinomycetes; order Micrococcales; family Microbacteriaceae; genus Rathayibacter; species Rathayibacter rubneri. The sequence continues at coordinate 56 of NZ_JAMRYM010000189.1, forward strand.
TTCCAGGTGCTGCGCCGCAGCCCCCGGACGACCCTCGGGCCGGCCCTGCTGATCCAGGGTGTCGGCTCGGTGCTCGCCCTCGTGATCTACGGAGTCGTCGCCGTCCTCGCCATCGGCCGCATCGACCAGGCGGAGGCGGCCGACCGCGACGCCGTGGGCGCGGGGTCGATCGCGATCGTGATCCTCGCCGCTCTCATCCCCCTGGGCGTCTCGCTCGCGACCGGCGCCCTGGTGCAGGGGCTCGTGGTCCTCGAGGTCTCGCGGGCGGTGCTCGGCGAGCGGCCGACGCTCCCGCAGCTGCTCGCCCGCCTCCGCGGTCGCTTCTGGGCGCTGGTCGGCTGGACGGTCCTCCAGGGCATCGGGCTCTCCCTGCTCGTCCTCGTCGCCGTGGCCGTCGCGGTCCCCCTGTTCGTCGTGGGTGCGCAGGACGCGGGTGCGGGGGCGATCGTCGGGGGTGTCCTCGTGCTGCTCGTCGCGGCGGCATCGGCGACGGCGCTGGGCGCCTGGCTCGGGACGAAGCTCGCCCTCGTGCCGAGCCTGCTGGTCGTCGAGCGCCAGCCGCTCCGCCGTGCCGTGGCGCGCTCGTGGGCGCTGGTCGCCGGCGGGTTCTGGCGCACCTTCGGCGCGCTGGCTCTGATGCTCGTCATCGTGCAGGTCGCGGGTCAGGTGGTCGCCACTCCCCTGAGCCTGCTCGTGCCGATCGGCGGTGCTCTGATCGCACCCACCGATCCGGAGGCGCAGATCGCCGCCTCGCTGGTCGTCACCGTGCTCTCGCTGGCCGTCGGACTCGTGATCGGCGCGGTCGGCACGGTGCTGCAGGCCGCCGTCACCGGACTCGCCTACCTCGACCGCCGGATGCGCCGCGAGGGCTTCGATCTCGTCCTCCTCCGCCACGTCGAGGACCGCGCGGCCGGCCTCGACTCCCCCGACCCGTTCCCGGCCCCGGAGCGGACGCCGCGGTGATCCGCGCCCTGCCCTCCGCGACCGCGCTGGACCCCGACGCCGAGGAGGCCCGGCGCCTCCTCCTCGAGGAGCTCGCCGATCCGCGCTACCGGGCGGCCGAGCCGAGCTGGTTCGACCGGGCGGTGCAGGCCGTCCGGGACTGGTTCACCTCCCTCACCGTGCCGACGGACGGCCCGGCCGTCCCGATCGCCGCGGTGATCGGGGTCCTCGTCGTCGTCGCGCTCGTCGTCACCGCGCTGCTGATCGCGGGACGGCCGAGCCTGCGCCGGCGCAGCGCGCTCCGCGGGTCGGTGCTGGCCGCGGACGACGGGCGCTCGTCGGCCGACCTCCGGGCGCTGGCCGAGGCCGCCGCGGCGCGCGGGGACTGGAGCGAGGCCGTGATCGAGCGCTTCCGCGCTCTGGTGCGCTCCCTCGACGAGCGGACGCTGGTCCGCGCCTCCCCCGGCACGACCGCGCACGGCTTCGCCCGCCGAGCCGAGGCCGTGTTCCCCGGGTCGGCCGCCGAACTCGGACGCACCGCCGACGACTTCGACGGCGTGCGGTACCTCGACCGACCGGGCGGACCCGAGGAGTACTCCCGCGTCCGCGCGCTCGACGACGCCCTCGCGGTCGCGGCCCCGCCGCTCGCGCTCTCCGCGGATCCGCTCTCCGGGGCCCCCCGATGACGGCGCAGGCCGGTGCCGTCTCCACCCCGACCCTCGGCGCGCTGCTGCGCCGAGGCCGCGTCTGGGC
>NZ_JAMRYM010000190.1:0-1701 GCF_023743255.1 Rathayibacter rubneri
GCTCCTGGCGCTGACGGCGGACGCGCGCCGGGTCCTCACCGGAGCCCCGCCGCGGCGGTGCGCGGGGCTCCCGCGACCGTCGTCGTCTCGGCGGTCCCAGTCGGAGGCATGGCACGAGGGTACGGCTCGGCCTCGTTCTCGCCGACCGCTCGGGCAGCGCGCTCTGCGGAGCCCGGTCCGTGTCGAGTCGCGGCCGGAGTCGAGGGCGAGTCGCCGCGAGGTGGGGTGGGGGTGTGGGCGGAGCCCGGTCGGCGTCGAGTCGCGGGTCCGGTCCGCGTCCAGGCGTGGGCGGCGACCGCCGCGCCCGCTCCGGGTGCCCGTGGCGCGCTCCGAGCCGATCGCCAGAGGGCTCCCGGGCTCGGCGGGCATGCTGGAGGGATGACCGACGCCAACGCCTCCGCCGTCCCGACCGCTCCCGTCCGCCCCCGGGGCGAGCGCCCCGTCCGCACCCAGCACGTGCTGACCGTGCTGCGGACGCAGCGGCTGACCGAGCACCTCGTGCGCGTGCACCTCGGCGGCCCCGGCTTCGACGCGTTCGCCGCGGAGGCCGATCCCGCGACGCTCGCCACGACGGACAAGTACGTGAAGCTCCTGCTTCCCCGGGCGGGCGTGGACGTGGAGCCGCCCTACGACCTCGACGCGCTGCGCGCGACCCTCGCTCCCGAGGACCTGCCCGTCCGCCGCACCTACACCGTGCGCTCCGTCGACCTCGACGAGCGGAGCCTCGCGATCGACTTCGTCGTGCACGGCGACGACGGCGTGGCGGGCCCGTGGGCCGCCTCCGCTGCTCCCGGCGACCGCCTCGCGTTCAACGGCCCGGGAGGCGCCTGGGCGCCGAGCGCGGTGCCCGGCGCGTTCCACCTGCTGCTGGGCGACGACTCCGCCCTCCCCGCGATCGCGGCGGCGCTCGAGGCCATGCCCTCGGAGGCGCGCGGGCTGGTGCTGCTCGAGGTGCCGGGAGCCGCCGACGAGCAGCCGCTCGCCGTGCCCGACGGGGTCGAGCTGCGCTGGCTGCACCGCGGTGTGCTCGAGGCGGGGCGGGCGCTCGTCGCGGCCGTGCACGCCGAACCGCGTCCCTCCGGGGTGCTCGACGTCTTCGCGCACGGCGAGCGCGGGGCGATGAAGGAGCTGCGGCGGATCCTCCAGGACGACTGGGGTCTGGAGCGCCGCTCGCTGTCGCTGTCGGCGTACTGGGCGCTCGGCCGCGCGGAGGACCGCTTCCAGGCCGAGAAGCGCGAGCCGGTCGGCGAGATCTTCGCCGACTGACGCCGCTCCCGCGGGAACGACGAGGGCCCCGGTGCACTGCACCGGGGCCCTCGTCGTGCTCAGCGGAGGATCAGATCCGCTTGAGCGCGATCATCGCGCTCGTGGTGGAGTTGCCCGCCGCGTCGGTCGCCTTGGCGGTCACCGGGTAGGTGCCCACTCCGAACGCCGCGGTGTTGACCGGGAGCTGCCACGTGCCGTCGGCGGCGAGCGTCGCGTCGCCGAGCTTCGTCGTGCCCACCCAGTAGCTCACTCCGGTGACGCCCACGTTGTCCGAGGCGCGGGCGGCCAGCAGGATCGTGCCGGACACGGACGAGCCGGAGGTCGGCGACACGATCGCGACGGTCGGCGCGGTGCGGTCGGCCACCGGGGCGGTGGTCGGGGTCGCGGTCGGCGTCGGAGTCGCGGTCGCCGTCGCGGTGGGCGCCGGGGTGGCGG
>NZ_JAMRYM010000191.1:0-1633 GCF_023743255.1 Rathayibacter rubneri
ACCGTGGCGTCGGCGGCGGCCCCGCCCGCGGCCGCCGCCGACGCCACGGTGCCGGTCGTCAGGATCACGTCCCCCGCCTCGGGCAGCACGGTGTCGGGGCCGCGAGGGGCCCGGCGACGAGGAGGAGGGCGAGGAGTCCGACGCCGAGCAGGCGTCCGGTCCTCGACGCCGGAGGTGCGGCCACCCGGCTCCCGGAGCCCTCCGGCGTGCGGTGCGGCGTGCGGTGCGACGTGCTGTGCGGCGTGGTTCGAGGCATGGCGGAGCGGCCCTTCCGTCGTCGGGAGCGAAGACGGAGAGAGACGTGCGCGGTCCCCCCGTGGCGCCTCGTCTCCGGTGCTCGCACCCTAGAAGGGGCGCTGCGAGCGCCTCCAGCGGGTTGACCTCTCGCCGAGCCGCGCGCTAGCCGCGGCGCCCGGGCCCCGCTCCGATCGACCAGACCCGCGGAGGGAGCGCACCGGTCACCGAGTGGTCACCGACGATCCGGGCCTTGAAGACCCACGGGTTGTGGCTCGCGGCGGTGCGGGCGTTGCGCCAGTGCCGGTCGAGGTTCTTGGTCGTGCTCACGCCGGAGGCGCCGAGCGCGTCGAACACGTCGGAGGTCGCGCGGGTGGCGAGCTGGGTCAGCACGATCTGCGCCTGCGCCGACTCGAGTTCGGCGAGGTCGTTCAGTCGCTCCTCCTCGACGAGGTCGTCGCCAGAGGCGGCCTCGTAGGCGAGCTGCAGGGCCTGCGCGGCCTTCTCGACGATCGCCGAGCCGGCGTAGGCGGCGGCCGAGACCTGCCCCACGACCTGCAGGATCTGCGGATCAGCCGCGTACGAGTCGGCGTTGCCGTGCGAGTAGATGCGGGTGCGGCCGCGCACCGCCTCGGCGAGCTCGCGCTCGGCCGCGGCGATGGATCCGGCCAGCACCGACAGCAGCACGGCCTGGTAGAACGCGGTCTGGTAGCGGAACCGGGTGCCGAAGTCGACGACGTCCTCGGCCGCGACCACCGCGTCGACGAAGGTGCTGGTGCCGGAGCCCGTGGTGCGCTGGCCGAAGCCGTCCCAGTCGTCGGCGTGAGTCACTCCGCTCTGACGGGCGTCGACGATCGCGATCACCGTCGCCCCCGTGTCGGAGCGCTGGGCGAAGACGTCGATCCAGTCGGCGAAGATGCTGCCGGTCGAGTAGTACTTGGTGCCGTTCACGAGGAAGCGCTCGGGATCGCCCTCGATCGGGCTGACCTTGGTGTTCACGTCGCCGATGGCGACGGTGCCGACCTCGGTCCAGGCGTTGCCGCCGATCTCACCGTCGACGAAGCGCTGGAGCCAGCGCTCGCGCGTGCCGTCGGTGGCGACGAGGCGGTCCTCGACGAGCGCGAAGTGCCCGCGCAGCGCCTGCGGGATGTTCGAGTCGGCCGAGGCGAGCTCGGTCAGCAGCCGGAAGAGCTGGGGGAGGGTCGCTCCCGCTCCGCCGTTCTCGATCGGCACCCGCACGGCGCCGAAGCCGGCCGCGGCCAGTGCGCGGATCTGCTCGGCCGGCAGCACGTGGTCGCGCTCGCGGGCGGAGGCGCCCGCCGCGATCTCGGCGAAGAGCGGACGGAAGCGCGCGGCGAGCTCCTCGTAGGGCACGGTCCCCCCTGTGAGGAGGGGCGTG
>NZ_JAMRYM010000192.1:0-1592 GCF_023743255.1 Rathayibacter rubneri
CCGCACGCGGAAGGGGGTCGGCCCCACGATAGCGAGGGGGGACCGGGCGGCACGAGCCCGTGCCGGAGTGCTCAGGTCTTTTTACGCTGCCGAAACAGACCGGCGGCGCGTCCCCCGCGGGAGCGCTCCCGCACACTCCCGCCTGCGGGATGGCCGAGCATCCGGCCGTCCCGCGGCCTCTCGGTGCCCGCCGCGCCCCGGGACGCGTAAAATCTTCAGCGTCCGCGTTCTCGATCCTCCTCCGGGCGGGTCCCGCTCCGTCGGACCCGGCGGCGTCGCTCGGTCCGCTCGCACCCCGCGGACCCCCGACCCACCGCACCATCAGAGAGGCTCGATCGTGGCCGATGCCGCCGACACCGCCGAGAGGGCGAGCCGCTCCTGGCTCCTCGTGCTCGGCCGCGCGATCGTCGCAGCCGCGGCGGGCTGCGTGGTCACCTTCTCCCCCGACCACAGCCCGTCCCTCGGCCTCGCCGTCTTCGGGGGCTTCGCGCTCCTCTCCGGTGCCGCCTCGCTGGCCCTGGGGCTCCGCTCCGTCGGCCCGGCCCGGACTCCCGCCCTCGTGGCGGCCGGAGTGACGCTGCTCGCCGGCGTGCTCGCGCTGGTCGCCCTGCCGGTGCCCTCGCTCCTGCTCCTCATCGCGCTCGTCTCGGGCTGGGGGCTCGTCTCGGGCACCTTCGAGCTGGTCTCGGGCCGCCGCGGCAGCGGGCTCGCCGCGCGCGACGCCGTGGTCGTCGGGGCCGGCACCCTCCTGCTCGGAGCGGTGTTCGCCGTCCTCCCGCCGCACCCCGTCGTCTCCGTCGGGCTCCTCGGGGCCTACGCCGTGATGGTCGGGGTCTACCTCGCGATCGCCGCGTTCTCGCTCAAGTGGGCAGGCGCCTCCGACGCCGTCGCGCCCTCCACACCGACCACCGGAGGAGACCGATGACCGCCCCCGAAGGCCCCACCCCCGAGCCGGGCTCCGACGACCTCGGTCCCCGCACCTTCCAGCCGACCCGCAAGGACCGGCTGCGCCCCCTCGAGCTCATCGGCTTCTCGGCCGTCATGGCGCTCTTCGTCGGCGGGGTCGTGCTGCTCTCGACCCGGGAGCTCGTCGTGGGCCTGATCTCGTTCGGAGTGACGTTCATCGTCGTGCTCGTCGCGATCGCGATGTTCTCCCTCACCTTCAAGCCCGACGACGCCGAGATCGCCGACATCGACGAGCAGGACCGCGGGCACGGAGCCTGACGCAGCCCCTCCGGTCGTCGTGTCGGAGGTGCGGGCTAGCGTGCCGCCGTGGCGGAACCGATCGGACGATGGTGGCGGAGGCGGCGCTTCTCGCGCGGTGCGGAGGTGCCCTACGCGGTCGACACGTACCGCGAGGCCTGGCGGTCGTACCCCGTGCTCGTGCGGCAGTACCGGCCCGAGTACAACGAGGGCATCGTCCTCAGCCAGATCCCGCCGGCCGCCGACGTCTACCTCTGCTGGCTCTGCGATGCGGGGCACGTCTTCGTCGCGACTCCCGACGAGCAGCGGATGCGCCCCGGGCGCGAGCGGCGCCTGTCGTCCTGGTGCCCGGACTGCGCCGAGGCGGCGGCCCCGCGAGGGCCCCGGGC
>NZ_JAMRYM010000193.1:0-1588 GCF_023743255.1 Rathayibacter rubneri
ATCCACCCCGCCGCCGGCGGGGTGGATCAGAGACCGTCGCGGTCGCGGTCGCGGCGCGGGGTGACGCCGTCGTCGTCGACCTCGATCTCCTCGTGGCGGACGTCCTCGGTGACCTGCTGCTGCTCGGTGACCGTCTCGGTGCCGAGCGAGACGCGCTCGACGGGGACCGTCTCCTTCGCGGCGACGACGCGGTCCTCGGTGAGGACGACCTCGTGCTCCTCCTCGCTGAGGTCGGGGCCGGCGGTGGCCGAGCCGACGTTCGCGTCGGTGATCGGCTCGCGGACCACCCGCACCTCGTCGTGCGAGACGGGGACGGTGACGCTCTCGCGCTCGGTGACGATGTGCTTGCGCAGGCGGGCGCGGCCGGTGGTGACCTGCTCGGTGCCCACGTGCAGCTGCTCCTCCGAGCGGGTCATCGCGTCGTCGGTGGTGGGTCCGGAGGTGTCGCGTCCGACGTTCGTGTCGACTCCGGTGGTGCCGGTGCCGGTCGTGCCGTCGGTGTACCCGGCCGAGCGGTCCACGTTGTCGGAGCCGGAGGAGGCGGCGGCGCCGGAGAGGTTGTAGTAGCGGTACAGCTCGGCCTCCTCCTCCTCGGTGAGGGCGCCGTCGGCGTCGATGCGCGGCGCGTCCTTGACGAAGGACTTGTCGTAGGAGACCGTCAGGCGGTCGCCGTCGAACGAGGCTCCTTCGAGCGGGACGAACGACTCCTTGGTGCCGAAGAGGCCGGTGCGGACGGTGGCCCAGACGGGGGTTCCGGTGTCGTCGGCGAGATAGACCTGCTCGACGGAGCCGATCTTGTCGCCGTCCGATCCGTAGACGTTCGAGCCGTAGATGCTGTCGATAGCGGTGGTGTCGATCATGGGACTTCCTTGCTTCTCGAGTACCGGTGGGGGCGGAGGAGGAGGGCCGGGGTGGCCGACCTCCTGTCCGACGCTAGGCACGATGGCCGCCGAGCGAACGCCCATTGACAGCGCGCGAGAGGCGGGGAGTATGCTCCCGCGTCCGCCCGCGGGCCCCCGTCGGGCAGAGTGCCGCGGAGCGCAACCCTCTGATGCGCGTCCGGTGAGCGGCGCACACTGTCGTCGACCGATCCGGCCGCCGTGTCGACCGATCCGCCGTCCACCGATCCCACCGTCAGGAGGACCCGATGCCCCGCTCCGTCCCCGACCGGCACGCCCGGACGCACGACGGGCCGGCTCCTCCGAGGTGGAGGGCCGGCCCGTCGGGGGACGCGGACGCTACTTGAGCGTCACCGTCACGGGAGCGCTCGCCGTCGTGTTGCCCGCGGCGTCGGTCGCCCGGGCGGTCAGCGGGAAGGTGCCCCGCATGCCTCCCGTGCTCGTGGTCAGCGACCAGGTCGATCCGGTGGTCCGGACGCCGTCGCCGACCTTGAGGCTGCCGATGTAGAACGCGACGCCGGTCACGGCGGTGTCGTCGGTGGCGCTGACGGTGGCGGTCGTCGTTCCGCTCAGGACGGCGCCGGGCAGCGGCGAGGTGATCGCGACGGTCGGGGCGGTGGTGTCGGCGACGGGCGCCTCGGGCTCATCGGGCTCCTCCTCCTCGGCGGGCGCCTCGTCGCCGACACCAC
>NZ_JAMRYM010000194.1:0-1512 GCF_023743255.1 Rathayibacter rubneri
GCCGAGGTCGCCGATACCCGCCGCTCCCGCCGTGCGGCGGTGCGGTCCGCCGGGCCGGGCGACGAGGCGGCACGGCTCCCCTCCGAGGCGGCACGGCTCCCCTCCGAGACGGCGCGGGTCCCCGCCGAGGCGCAGCCGGTCGAGTCGGACGTGCAGCCGGCACCGGGGGCGGCCGCCGAGCCGGACGCCCCGCTGCTGCGGAACCCCTGGCTGCTCGTGCTGCTGCTCGCCGGTCTCGCCGGCACGGCGCTGGGCTTCTCGATCCTCACGATCGGCTACTCGTCGCCGCCCGCCCCGTACTACGGCGACTCCGACACCCCGTCGCCGGAGTGGATCCAGCGCCAGATCCTCTACTACGCGTCGATCCCGCTGCTGGGCTCGCTGCCCTTCTCCCTGCTGGTCGCGATCGGGGTCGCGGCGCTGCGCTGGCGCCGGAGGCCCCCGGCGCCCGAGGAGCAGCCCCAGCAGGACTGACCCGGTCGCTCGGACCCCGCTGCTCGGACCCTGCCGCTCGGACCCCGCCGCTCAGACGGCGGAGGCGCCGAACAGCAGGCCGAGCAGGTAGGTGACGAGCGCCGCTCCGTAGCCGATGCCGAGCTGGCGCAGCGCCCGCGCGAGGGGAGGGGCGCCCGAGAGCAGCCCCACGATCGCTCCGGTCGCGAGCAGGGCGATCCCGACGAGCACCGCGGCCAGGATCACGGCGGCGATCCCGGACAGGCCCAGCAGATAGGGCAGCACGGGGATGATCGCGCCGGAAGCGAAGAAGCAGAAGCTCGAGAGCGCCGCGCCCATGCCGGTGCCGATCGACTCGTGCTCGTCGATCGACGGGTCCGCCTTCGGTCCGCCGATCGTGATCGGGGAGGTGGCGGCGACTCCGCCGCGCAGTCCCGTGAACACGTGGGCGGCGCGGGCGTTCGCCTCCTCCTCGGTCAGGCCCCGGGCGCGGTAGACCAGCGCCAGTTCGTTCGCGTCGACGTCGAGGTCGGGGACCAGGCGGTTGGTGTCGAGGTCGGGGGAGGAGGCGCTGAGCAGCTCGCGCTGCGAGCGCACCGAGACGAACTCGCCCGCCCCCATCGACAGGGCGCCGGCGAGCAGCCCCGCGAGCCCGGTGAACAGCACCACGCTCGTGGCGACTCCGCTCGCTCCGACGCCCAGCACGAGCGCGAGGTTCGAGACGAGCCCGTCGTTGGCGCCGAAGACGGCGGCCCGGAACGTCCCCGAGAGCCGGGTGCGCCCGCGCTCGGCCAGGCCTCGCACGACCTCGCCGTGGATCCGCTCGTCGGCGGCCATCGCCTCGGTCGCGTCGTCGTCGTCGGCGTACGGCGATCGGGCCTCCGCGCGCTGCACGAGGGCCAGGACGAAGACGGAGCCGAAGCGGCGGGTGAGGAAGCCGAGGACCCGGGTGCGCAGATCCGGCCGCGGCGACGGCTCCGCGGCGGCACCGAGCAGCTCGCGCCAGTGGTCCTCGTGGCGGCCCTCGGCGGCGGCGAGGGCGAGCAGGATCTCGCGCTC
>NZ_JAMRYM010000195.1:0-1487 GCF_023743255.1 Rathayibacter rubneri
GGCGAGCGGCACGTCCTCGGACTGCTCGGCGCCCCACTCCAGCGCCCGGGTCAGCGCGGCGGCGGCCGAGCTGTCCTCCTGGTACGGGCTCGGCGACGCGTCGGCGGCGACCACCGCCGAGGAGCTCGACGACGACTCCGAGCGCGGTGACGCGGTGTTCACCGACGGACTGGCTCCGCTCGTCGAGACGCTGCTCGAGGACGTGGAGGTCTCGCTCCGCGCCTCCGTCAGCGGCATCGGCTACGACGAGGAGGGCGCGAGCGTGCGCCTCGCGACGGGGGAGTCGTTCTCGGCCGACCGGGTCCTGGTCACCGTGCCGATCGGCGTGCTCAAGACCGACGCGATCGTGTTCGATCCGCCGCTGCCGTTCGCGCACCGCACCGCGATCGCGGCGATCGGCTCCGGAGTCGTCGAGTCGCTCTGGCTGCGCTTCGACGAGTCCTTCTGGGACGCCGACGTCGACGCCGTGTCGGCCGTGCGCTGGTCGCTGGTCGGCTCGGAGGCGGGGATCACGGAGTGGGTGAACCTGCAGCCGGTCACGGGCGAGGCCGTGCTGATCGGGCTCGTCGGCGCGGATCAGGCCCTGTCGCTCCAGTCGCTGAGCGACGAGGAGCTGCTCACGGTCGCGGTGACGGCGCTGGAGCCGTTCGCCGTCGTCCCCGACTGAGCAGCTCGCGCAGCCTCGAGAACCCGCCCCGCCACTCCGCCGTCCGCGCGGCCCCGAGCGGCCGCACCCGGCTGAGCGCGATCATGAACGCGGCGATGCCCGAGATGAGCCCGAGCACGATCACGTCGTAGACGACGTACATGACCGGTCCGTCGACCTGGTCGGGGTCGAGGAAGAAGTAGGGGTACCAGCCGATCAGGGCGCCGCGCACGAGCGTGATCACGCCCCAGACGATCGGGAAGCCGAGCACCGTCAGCGCCCCGCGCCACGGGACCGGACGGCGCCCGGGGCCCAGGATCCAGTCGAGCAGCGCGAGCGTCGGGATCACGAAGTGCAGCAGCGCGCTGGACCACGGCACGTCGACGCGCACTCCGCGGTTGCCCGCCTCGACGGCGATCAGTCCGAACACGATGCCCGACACGATCATGTAGGTCAGGACCAGCGCGCGGACGGTGCTGAGCCAGCGCGGCTCGCGGGGGCGGGCGAGGGCGACGAGGCCCGAGAGGCCCAGGAGCACGACCCCGGCCATGTTCGACTGGGTGGTGAAGTACGCGAAGAAGTTGTCGATCTGGAACGCGCGGAAGCCCAGCGTGTAGAGGAAGTCGGCGATCAGGCCCACGACGCCCAGACCCGCGAGCGCGAGTCGGAGGATCGCGAACGCCTTCCGCACACCCGCTCCGATCCGTCGTCACCTGAGTCCGGCGGGCCGGACGTCCGTGCGATTCTACGGTCGCCCTCCTCCGAGGTCTCCGGGCGGGCGGTCCGGGGCGACCGTAGAATCGCACGGACGTCCGGCCCGCCGGACTCAGGTGACGACGGA
>NZ_JAMRYM010000196.1:0-1319 GCF_023743255.1 Rathayibacter rubneri
CCCCGCCCCGCCCGCCGCCCGGTGCTCGCGCGCCGCCGCCGTGCCCGCCGCGCCCAGCGCGTCGCCGAGGATCTCGCCGCCGTCCACGAGCGGCACGAGCAGCGCGCGCTCGCCCTCTCCGACCCCGCCCTCGGGGCCGGCACCCACGTGCACGACCTCCTCCTGAGCGACCCCGTCGGCCCCGAGCAGGCGCCCGGCCGCCTTGCGACCGCCGATCGACGCCTTCGAGGCCGACTTCTTCGCGACGGCGACCCACTCGCCCGCGTCGTCCTCGTGCGCGACCAGCTTGTAGACCATGCCGGCGGTCGGGTGGCCGGAGCCGGTGGCGACCGAGGTGCCCACGCCGTAGGAGTCGACGGGGGAGGCGGCGAGGGCCGCGATGCCGTACTCGTCGAGGTCGTTGGTCACGGTGATCCTGGTGCCCGTCGCCCCCAGGGCGTCGAGCTGCGCCCGGACGGCGGCGACCTGCTGCGGGAGGTCGCCGGAGTCGATCCGCACGGCGCCCAGGCCCGTGCCGGCGACGCGCACGGCCAGGTCGACCGCGGCGGTGACGTCGTAGGTGTCCACGAGGAGCGTCGTGCCGGGGCCGAGCGCGGCGACCTGCGCGCGGAACGCGTCCTCCTCGGAGTCGTGCAGCAGCGTGAACGCGTGCGCCGACGTGCCCATCGTCGGCACGCCCCAGCTGCGGCCCGCCTCGAGGTTCGAGGTGGAGCCGAATCCCGCGATGTAGGCGGCGCGGGCCGCGGCGACGGCCGAGCGCTCGCCAGCCCGGCGGGAGCCCATCTCGGCGAGCGGGCGGTCGCCCGCGGCCGAGACCATGCGGGCCGCGGCGCTCGCGACGGCGCTGTCGTGGTTCAGCACCGACAGCACGAGGGTCTCGAGCAGCACGCCCTCGGCGAAGGGCGCCTCGACGATCAGCACGGGGGAGCCGGGCAGGTAGACCTCGCCCTCGCGGTAGCCCCACACGTCGCCGCTGAAGCGGTAGTCGGCGAGCCAGTCGAGGGTGCGCGAGTCGACCACGCGGTTCTCGCGGAGCCAGTCGAGCTCGGGCTCGCCGAAGCGGAAGCGCGAGACCAGCTCGAGCAGGCGCCCGGTCCCGGCGAGCACCCCGTAGCGGCGTCCGGACGGCAGGCTCCGGGCGAACACCTCGAACATGCAGCGCCGATCGGCGGTGCCGCTGCCCAGGGCGCCCTCCACCATCGTGAGCTCGTACCGGTCGGTGAGGAAGGCGGTCGCGTCCATCCCCGCAGTCTTCCACGCACGGCCCGGGGCTCGCAGAGGGCTCGCGGGTCGGCGGCCGGGGGCTCGCGTCCCGGGGG
>NZ_JAMRYM010000197.1:0-1220 GCF_023743255.1 Rathayibacter rubneri
GGAGGCCGCGTGGGCGGCCCTCGCCGCGTCGTGGCGGGTGGCCGCCGACTCCGGAGCGCCGGTCGCCGCGGCTCTGGCCGAACTGGCCGAGTCGATGCGCGAGTCGGGTCGGGCCCGTCGCGACATCGACGTGGCGCTGGCCGGTCCCGCGGCCACCGGCCGGGTCGTCGGGGCGCTCCCGCTCGTCGGCCTCGGCTTCGGCTCCCTGCTCGGCTTCGACGTGGTCGGCGTGCTCCTGGGCACGGCGCCGGGGCTCGTCTGCCTGGGAGCCGGGGCGGGACTGATGGTCCTCGCGCAGCTCTGGACGCGCCGGCTCGTCCGCGGGGCCGATCACGGTGACGCGGCTCCGGGCCTCGCGCTGGATCTGCTCGCGGTCGCCCTCGCGGGCGGGGGTGCGATCGACCGGGCGCGAGCGCAGGTCCTCGCGGCGCTCGCCGAGTGCGGTCTCGCCTCCGATGCCCGGGCGCTCGAGGGGGCCGACGCGATCCTCGCGCTGTCCAGTGGTGCGGGGGTGCCGGCCGGTCGTCTGCTGCGCAGCGAGGCGACGCTCGTGCGCCTGCGCGCGGCGGGTCTGGCCCGGGAGCGGGCGGCCAGGCTGGGAGTGATGCTGATGCTGCCGCTGGGGGTCTGCGTGCTGCCGGCGTTCCTCCTCCTGGGCGTGGCTCCGATGATCGTGTCGGTGCTGCTGTCGACGTTCGCGGCGACGTCGTGACGGTGCTCCTCCCCACCCGCGGTCCGGGCGGACTCTGCACGGATCGCGCAGGGGCCGCCCGCGGTGCCGGGGCGGCTCGGCGATGCTCGTCGCGGGGCACGGCACAGGGGGCGGGACGGAGCAGCGGAGATGAACGGGTACGACGGACGAGGCGTGCGGCGCGGGACGACGGCGGGGTGGAGCGGCTGGGGAGCGCGACTGGCCGACGAGGAGGGATCGGCGACCGCGGAGTACGCGATCGCGACGATGGCCGCGGTCGGCTTCGCGGGGCTGCTGGTCGTGATCCTCAAGGGCGACGAGGTCAGGGGCATCCTGACCGACCTGGTCACCCGCGCGCTGACGTCCGGCGGGTGAGCGGCGCCCGGCGGCGCCTCGCGTCGCGCGCCGCGCAGGAGGAGGGCTCGGCGAGCGCGGAGCTCGCCGTCGTCCTGCCCGCGGTGGTCGTCGTGCTCGCGCTCTGCCTGGGCTCGGTCGCCGCCTCCGCCCAGTACGTGCGGCTCGTCGATGC
>NZ_JAMRYM010000198.1:0-1201 GCF_023743255.1 Rathayibacter rubneri
GTCATCGCTCGCTCGCTTTCTGGCCGAGGCCGGTGGAGGACAGGAGGGGGTCGGTCGCGGCGATCTCGTCGGCGCGGTCGGCCGAGGCGGCCAGCACGGCCGCGGCCTTCTTCTGCGCCCGCTTGCCGAGCACCCGGTTCTCGACCGAGGCGATCCTCCGCGAGACCGCGAAGTTCACCAGCCCGATCAGCACGATCAGGAGGAACAGCAGCCACGCGATCGCGGCCGCCTCGCCGAAGTTGCCGCGGAAGAACGCCATCTCCCAGAGGTAGAGGACGGTGGTCTGGAACTGGCGGTCCGAGCCGCCGATGCCGCCGGCGTTCGACACGTCGAAGAGGCGCGGCTCGGCGAAGATCTGCAGTCCGCCGATGGTCGCCGTGATGACGACGAAGATCAGGGTCGGGCGGATGTTCGGGATCGTGATCGACACGAAGCGGCGGAACGCGCCGGCTCCGTCGATCGCGGCCGACTCGTGCAGGTCGCGGGGCACGGCCTGCATCGCGGCCAGGAGGATCAGGGCGTTGTAGCCGGTCCAGCGCCAGTTGACCATCGAGGCGATGGCGACGTGGCTGGCCAGGCGGTCGTTGATCCAGTCGATCTGGGGGACGCCGATCAGGCCGAGGAGGTTGTTCGCCAGGCCGTCCTGCTCGCTGAACACGCTCGAGAAGATGAGCGCCACGGCGACCGGGGACACGATGTAGGGCAGCAGGACGCTCATCCGCCAGAAGGTCCTGGCGCGCAGCGACTGGTCGAGAGCGGCCGCCAGGAGGAGCGCGACGAGCAGCTGGGGGATCGTGGACAGCAGGAAGATGCTGACGGTGTTGACGATCGAGTTCCAGAAGAACCGGTCGCCGAGCACGGCCGCGAAGTTGCCGAGGCCGACGAAGTCGCCCTGGCCCTGCAGCAGCTCCCAGTCGTAGAGCGAGACGACGAGCGTGTAGACGAGGGGGAACGCGCCGGTGATCGCGAAGAGCAGGAAGAACGGCGAGATGTAGAGGTAGGGAGAGGCCTTCACGTCGAAGCGGCCGAGCCGCTGGCGGAAGGTCAGGGGGACGCGGGGCGCGGCGGGCCGCCCGCCCCTCGGCGGTGTCGCCGTCGCCGGCGGGGTCAGTGTGCTCGTCATGGCGCGATCGCTTTCCTCGGAGGGAGGGGCCCCCACCCGGCGGAACGGTGCCGCCGGGTGGGGGCCTGTCGGGAGGGA
>NZ_JAMRYM010000199.1:0-1194 GCF_023743255.1 Rathayibacter rubneri
GTCCTCGTGCGCCACCGCGCGGCCCTGCGGCCCGCCGAGCAGCTCGAGGGCGTGCGGGAACGCGGTCGCGATGACGGGCTTCCCCGCTGAGAGCGCCTCGACGAGCACGCCCGACGTGACCTGGTTGCGCGAGTCGTAGGGGAGGAGGACCGCGTCGGCCTCGGCGACGGCGGCGGCGAGCTCGGCGGGATCGAGGTAGCGGCCGTCGAGGACCACGTCGTTCTCGAGTCCGAGCTCGGTCACGAGCGCGGCGAGGGAGTCGCGGTAGGCCTCGCCGTCCGACGCGAGCACCTTGGGGTGGGTCTGCCCGTAGACCGTGTACTGCGCCGTCACTCCCGCGGCCCGGAGCTCGGCGATGGCGCGGACGCCCCACTCGAGGCCCTTGCCGGGGCCGATGAGCCCCCAGGTGATGATGCGGGGACGGTCGCGGTGGACCGGGCGCTCGGCGGCGCTCCACACCGGCACGCCGTGCGCGATCACGGCGACGCGCTCGGAGTCGACGTCGTAGCAGCGCTCGAGGATCTCGGCGGCGACGGTCGTCATGACGACGACGGCGTTCGCGAGGGAGGCGACGCGCTCGAGGACGCGGCGCTGCGACGGGCTCGGAGTCTCGAGGACCGTGTGCAGGACGACGACCGCGGGGACGGTCAGCTGCTCCATCACCTCGATCACCTCGGCCCCGTCGGGTCCGCCGTAGATGCCGTACTCGTGCTGGATCACCGCGACCTCGGTGCGGCTGAGGGCGCGGGCGGCCTGCGCGATGCTCGCGGCGTCGCCGGCCACGAGCTCGGCCACCACGTCCTGCCCGCGGGCGGGCGGGGTGGAGCCGGAGACGGCCAGCTCGTCCATCACGCGCACCGTGCGGATCGTCGCTCCGTGCGCCTCGACGAGCGCGGCCGCGAGCGACTTCGAGAAGGTCGCGAGTCCGCAGCGCGTGGGCGGGAACGTCGAGAGCAGGCCGATCGTCGCGCCGCTGGGGCGGTGCCCGAAGGAGTGGGGGTGGTCCATGCTGGGCTCCGGCCGCAGAGGCGGCCCCCGGGTGGCGGGACCGCGAACGGGCGAGGCGTCTGCCGGTCGGCATCCCTCGCGGGATCGCCGAGGGCGGATCCGGTCCACGACCGGCGAGCCGGGGTGAGTGGGTACACCGTAAGGGGGACATGTGGACGGCAGGGGTCGGGGGACGGGCCCTTGCGC
>NZ_JAMRYM010000200.1:0-1183 GCF_023743255.1 Rathayibacter rubneri
GGGCGGCGGTGCCGCGCGGCGGCCGATCCGCTCGGGCCGTGCGCGTGTCCGGCGCCCACGGTCAGCCCACTCCTGAATGCCTGTTCATATGAACAGTCTTGCACATGTCGCGACCGGCGGGACCGGCTGCAAGGGGGTCGGCGATCAGAGGGGCGGGGCGTCCCAGAGGGTCTCGAGCGGGTCCTCGACATCGACGCCCTCGAAGTTCTCGCGGTGCCGGCGCTCCGCCTCGGCCGGCGGGATCTCGCCGAGCTCCTCGGAGGCGCGCAGGGCGGCGTCGCGACCGCCGTCGCGGGTGAGGAACGGATCGTCCGGGGTGGCGCGCCGGATCCCGTCGCGGCTGTCGAAGGACTGGGCGGTGATCGCGGTGACGCCGGGCGAGGACGCGAGCAGTCCGAGGGCGACCCGGTCGGCCGCGCGCCACGCGGCAGCGCTCGAGCGGCGTTCGACGGCGACGGGGCCGTCGACGGTCTCGATCGTGAGCTGCTCGATCTCGGGCAGCAGGTGCAGGATCCGGACCGCGGCGTCGAGGGTCTCGGGGGCGACGGAGTCGACGGAACCGGAGTAGCGCGGCGACCACTCGTCGGTCGGGGGGTGGCGGCGCCACTCGTCCATCTCGGGGTCCTCTCCGCACCGCACCTCGCGAGAGGGCGCGCACCGGGGTCGGGGGTTCTCGATACGCTCGAATGTATCCGAACGGTTCACCGAAGTCATGATCTCGGGCGCGATCAGGGGTTTTTCACCCCTGAGCTGGGGCGACCCGACCGGGGGCCACCTCACCCGGGGGTGAGTGCCCCGGTCTGGATCGATGGAACGGTTCAGCCGATGAGCTCGGCGACCGTGTAGCCGAAGACCGCTCCGAGGGTCTCCTCCTCGCGGATGCCCGCGTAGACGAAGCCGAACGGGTTCTCGCCGCCGACGAGGGCGTTGTAGACGCCCGTCACCGAGAACCGGCCCGTCGCGGGGTCGACCGGCACGAGGCCGCCCGCCTGGCGGCGGAGGTCGACGCGCGTCGGCGAGACGTCGGAGTAGCGCAGGAACACGGAGGCGGGCATCGGGCGGCGGTGCCGCGCGGCGGCCGATCCGCTCGGGCCGTGCGCGTGTCCGGCGCCCACGGTCAGCCCACTCCTGAATGCCTGTTCATATGAACAGTCTTGCACATGTCGCGACCGGCGGGACCGGC
>NZ_JAMRYM010000201.1:0-1168 GCF_023743255.1 Rathayibacter rubneri
GGCGGTTTCTTAGGGTTGTTGCAACGGAGGGGTGGTCACATGCCGGGTCGTCGGTTGGATGCGGAGGAGCGGGCTCAGATCGCGGTGTTGTTCGCTCGGGGGCTGCGGTTCCCGGAGATCGCGGAGTTGATCGGGCGGGATCGGTCGACGGTGTGGCGTGAGTTCAAGCGCAACAACGTGTATCGGGGTGCTCACACGACTGGGGTGGTGGCGCGGCATCCGGGTCGTCGCCGGTCGGTGGCGTCGGGGATCGGTCCGGGATTGGGGGGCGTGTATCGGTGGGCGTATTCCGCGCCCGTCGCTCAACGCAAGGCGAACGAGCGCGCGAAGCGCCCGAAGACCCGCAAGCTCGTGGCGAATCGGCCGGCTCCGCCGCCGCTTCTCTGGGATCTGGTCGTGGAGAAACTGCGGGGCAAGTGGTCCCCGTCGCAGGTCTCTGCTTGGCTCAAGACCGAGTTCGCTGACCGACCGGAGTATCACGTGTCTCACGAGACGATCTATCAGGCGATCTACTACCAGACCCGCGGAGAGCTGCGCCGAGAGCTCGCGCACGAGCTGCTCCTGCGTTCAGGACGCGCCGCCCGCCGCCCGCAGTCCCGCGGAGCGCGGGCCGCTCGAACGGGCCGGCTCTGGGCGAAGGACTTCAACATCAGCACCCGCCCCGCGGAAGCCGAGGACCGCGCTGTTCCCGGGCACTGGGAAGGCGATCTCGTGATCGGCGCGCGAGGCACGTCCGCGATCATCACTCTCGTGGAACGCTCCACCCGCTTCGTGATGCTCGGATCCCTGCCCGAGGACCGCACCAGCGGACACGTGACCTCTGTTCTGACGACCCTGATGCGCCGACTTCCGGAGCATCTGCGGCGCACCCTGACCTGGGACCAGGGCATCGAGATGGCCCGTCACGCCAGCTTCACCCTCGCGACCGACTGCCGCGTGTTCTTCGCCGACCCCCACTCGCCCTGGCAACGAGGATCGAACGAGAACACCAACGGGCTCCTGCGCCAATACTTCCCCCGCAGCAGCACCGACTTCCGCACCTACACCCAGGACCAACTCGACGAGATCGCCGAAGAACTCAACGGCCGCCCCCGCAAAACCCTCGACTGGGCCAACCCCGCCCAACGCCTCAACCAACTCCTCGTTGCACCAACCGATTGACCCCAAC
>NZ_JAMRYM010000202.1:0-1147 GCF_023743255.1 Rathayibacter rubneri
CCCCTACTGATCGAGTAGCGCGCGAAGCGCGCGTATCGAGATCCCCCACCCCCGGCAACGACAGGTCTCGATACGCCCCTACGGGGCTACTCGACCAGCAAGGAAGTGCGAGCTCCCCGCTGATCGAGTAGCGCGCCAAGCGCGCGTATCGAGATCCCCCACCCCCAGGAGCGGCGGGTCTCGATACGCCCGGAGCCGCGACCTCAGGGCGTCGGCATGCCGCCGTTCACGTTGAGCGTCTCGCCCGCGACGAAGCTCGACTCGGCCGACGCGAGGAACACGTACGCCGGTGCGAGCTCGGCGGGCTGAGCCGGCCGCCCCATCGGCGACTCGCTCGACCCGAAGTCCGGCAGGCTCTCGGGGTCGACGCCGTCCGTCACCTGCAGCACGGTCCAGGTCGGACCCGGAGCGACGACGTTGACCCGGATGCCCTTCGGCGCCAGCTGCTGCGCCAGTCCCTTCGAGAGGTTGTTGATCGCGCCCTTGGTCATCGCGTAGTCGAGCCGGTCGGGCGCGGGCGTGTGCGCCTCCGCCGACGCGGTCGTGATGATCGTGGACCCGGGCGCGAGGTGCGGGATCGCCGCCTTCACGATGCGGAACATCGCGAGCACGTTGACCTGGAACGTCTCGAGGAACTGCTCGTCGCTGAGCTGCAGCACGTCCTCCTGCCACACCTGCTTGCCCGCGACGTTCACGACCGCGTCGAGCCCGCCGAGCCCCTCGACGGCCCTCTCGACGAGATCGGTGCAGTAGCGCTGGTCGCGCAGATCGCCCGGGACCGGCACCGCGGTGCGGCCGGCGGCGCGGATCAGCCCGATCACGTGCTGCGCGTCCTCCTCCTCCTCGGGCAGGTACGCCAGCGCCACATCGGCGCCCTCGCGCGCGAACGCGATCGCGACCGCCGCGCCGATACCGGAGTCGGCACCCGTGATCAGAGCGCGCCGCCCGGTCAGCCGGCCGGTGCCGCGGTAGCTGTCCTCGCCCAGGTCGGGCCGCGGGTCGAGCCGCGACTGCAGGCCGGGCTCCGCCTGGTGCTGCACGGGAGGGGTGGTGTTCGGGTACTGCGTCGCGGGATTCGTGAAGGTGTACTGATCGGGCATGGTCTCCTGCTCCCCGGCCGGGTCTCGGGCCGTCGTCCCCAGTCCAC
>NZ_JAMRYM010000203.1:0-1100 GCF_023743255.1 Rathayibacter rubneri
CCGCCAATCCCTGGGGATCGGGCCGCCCGACGATCCCCCCGCCGAGCGGCCCGATCCCCAGGGATTGGCGGCGCGGCCGTAGAGGTCGTTCACCGTGTCGTAGGAGTCGAGGAGCGGAGGCACGTTCGTCTTGCCGAGGAGGATCGCGTCGGCCGCGCGCAGGGCGGCGACCGCGGGCGCGTCCTGCCGCGACACGTGGAGCGTGCCGGTCGTGCCGGCACTGCCAGGGAGGCCGCGGACCTCGAAGGAGTCCTTGACGGTCAGGGGCACCCCGGCGAGAGGCCCGAGCGGCTCGCCCCTCCTGCGCCGGTCGTCGACGGACCGCGCCGCGACGAGCACCGCCTCCGGATCCCAGGCGACGACCGTCCCGGTCTGCGCGTCGAGGGCGGCGACCCGGTCGGCGGCCACCTCGACAGCCGAGACCTCGCGGGACTCCAGGGCGCGGAGCAGTCCGGGGATGCTCGAGAACGGGTCGACGGCGGTCCTCCCGGTCATCGGACGCTCGAGGTCGTTCCCGCGAGCACGCCGGCCTCGACATCCGCTGCGACCCGGGCCAGACACGCCTCGAGATCGCCGCGGACGACGGTGCTCGAGGAGGACAGCATGAGGTTGAACGGCGAGCCGAAGTCCTCGACCGACATGCCCTCGGCGTCGACGTAGCCGGTCGGAGTCGCCGTGACCGGGCCGTGGAAGGCGCGCACGCGGTCGACCGCGGTGTCGCCGTCGGCGGAGTGGACGTAGGACGGCTTCCCGCGGCCGACCGCGTAGCCGACCTCGAAGGAGGTGCCCGAGTCGGGCTCGGGTCCGCGGAAGTGGTTGAGGTCGGCGACGATCACGTCCGCCCGCTCGATGAGGGCGATGTTCTTCGCGTAGATCGCGTCGGCGAGAGCGGTGCTGCCGGCCCCGGCTCCGCTCTTCTCGGTGACGTCGCCCTTGTCGAGGGGCGAGATCGGCTCGAGTCCGTAGCGGCGGCAGAGCTCGCGCGTGCGCTCGGCCCGCTCGCGGGCGTCGGGGGCGAAGACCTCGACGCCGGCGAGGTAGACGTGGACGGGCATGGTGGGGACCTCTCGTGGATGGGACGGCGGGGGTCGGGGATGGGA
>NZ_JAMRYM010000204.1:0-1077 GCF_023743255.1 Rathayibacter rubneri
GGCCGCCGGGTCCGCCGTCGTGCTCAAGCCGGCCGGCCCGACCGCGCGCTGCGGTGCCGTCGTCGCCGAGGCGCTCTGGGCCGCGGGGGTCCCCCGCGAGGCGCTGCTGCTGCTGCGGGTCCCGGAGGAGGAGCTCGGCGCGGACCTCGTCGCCTCGCCCGCCGTCGATCGCGTGATCCTCACCGGCGCGTACGAGACGGCGGAGCTGTTCCGCTCGTTCCGGCACGACCTCCCGCTGCTCGCCGAGACCAGCGGCAAGAACGCGATCATCGTCACTCCCTCGGCCGACCTCGACCTCGCGGTCAAGGACGTCGTCTCGAGCGCGTTCGGGCACGCCGGCCAGAAGTGCTCGGCCGCGTCGCTCGTCGTGCTGGTCGGCTCCGTGGCCCGCTCGAAGCGGTTCCGCGCGCAGCTGCTCGACGCGGTCGCCTCGCTGACGGTGGGCTACCCGACCGACCCGGCCACCCGGATGGGGCCGGTCATCGAGCCCGCCGCGGGCAAGCTGCTGCGCGGGCTGACCGAGCTGGGCGCCGGAGAGAGCTGGCTGCTCGAGCCGCGGAAGCTCGACGACTCCGGCCGCCTGTGGAGCCCGGGGGTCCGCGACGGCGTGCGCCGCAACTCCGAGTACCACCGCACCGAGTACTTCGGACCGGTGCTCGGCATCATGACGGCGCCGACGCTCGACGACGCGATCGCGCTCGTGAACGAGGTCGACTACGGACTGACCTCGGGCCTGCACGCGCTCGACCCCGCCGAGATCGGCACGTGGCTCGAGAGCATCCAGGCCGGCAACCTGTACGTGAACCGAGGCATCACCGGCGCGATCGTCGAGCGGCAGCCGTTCGGAGGCTGGAAGAAGTCGGCGGTGGGCCCCGGCACGAAGGCGGGCGGACCGGACTACCTGCTCGGACTCGGGAGCTGGACGCCCCGCGCATCGACGGCCGCCGCGGACGTGCCGCGCGGGGCCGAGCGGCTGGTCGCGGCGGCCCGGGCCGAGCTGTCCGCTGCGGAGGCGGACGCGGTCGAGCGCACGTCGCGGGGCGCGTGCTCGGCGAAAGCCGCCGCCGCGCTCCGCGC
>NZ_JAMRYM010000205.1:0-1055 GCF_023743255.1 Rathayibacter rubneri
ACATCGAGGTCGGGCGCGAGCGCCGGCGCCCCCGTGGCGACGGTCAGCAGCACGGTGCCCACGGCGACGAGCGCGAGGAGGGCGTCCCCGTCGAGCGCGCCGACGACCTCGACGCGGCGCTCCGAGCCGCGGACTCCCGCACCGTGCTCCTGGTCGACGACGCCGACGCCGTCCTGGACGAGCAGCAGTACGCCGACCTCGAGGACGCCTTCGGCTCGATCGTGCTCGTGCGCCCGACCGCCACCGCGCTGGACGCCCTGCTCCCCGGTGTGGCGTCCGCCGGCGTCCCGCTCGCGGACGGGTCCCTCGACGCCGACTGCGTCGTCCGGGCCGCGGCGCGCGCGGGAGCGATCCCCGCGGGCGGTCGGGCCTACCGCATCGTCGAGGGCGGAGCGACGGGCTGCTTCCCCACCGGGGACGACGCCTTCTCGCTCGTCACGGGCACGAGCCCCGGAGGCGCGGACGTCGCGGTGCTCGGCGACGCCGACGTGCTCCGCAACGGAACCGTCGACGAGCAGGGGCGTGCCGCCCTGGCCCTGAACCTGCTCGGCGCCCAGGAGCGCCTCGTCTGGTACCGCGTCGGGTTCGACGATCTGCGGGGCGAGGGCGCCGTCGATCCGGCCGACCTGGCTCCCGGCTGGGTCACGCCCGCGATCCTCCTGCTGCTGGCCGTCGGCGTGGCCGCGGCCGTCTGGCGCGGACGCCGCTTCGGTCCGCTCGCCGTCGAGCCGCTGCCCGTCGTCGTGCACGCGAGCGAGACCGCCCGCGGCCGCGCGCGGCTCTACGCACGGGGGAGCACCCGGGTCCGCGCCCTCGACGCGCTGCGCATCGGCACCCTCCGCCGCGTCGCCTCGATGCTCGGCCTGTCCGCCGGGGCCGGGGTCGACGAGATCGTGAGCGGCACGTCCGAGCTGCTCGGCGGCGACCCGGTCGCGCTGCGCCGGCTCCTCGTCGAGGACCAGCCCGTTGACGACGCGTCGCTGGTGCGCGCGTCCGACGACCTCCTCCGCCTCGAGAGCGCCGTCCGCGCCGCCCTCGCCCCGACTCCGCACCCC
>NZ_JAMRYM010000206.1:0-1019 GCF_023743255.1 Rathayibacter rubneri
ATGCCGGGGGTCGGGGCGGACGATGTCGGGGTGGAGCGGGTGGAGCTGGGGGGCACAGAGGTATCTCACGGTTCGGGATGCGACGGCACGGTGGCGCACTGCTTTGTCAGAGGGGAGGTGCCCTGTCAAGGGGCTGTCGCGCGCGACGATCGGGGTCGTCGGGAAACGCTCCCGGTAACAGTACGGTAACGAGCGGCGAGTGTCACGTCCTCGGGTGCCCGGATGTGATCGCTAGACCGACTAGGAAGTGCTTCCCGGGGCGTAATCGGGCGCATCCGGAAGTCCGAACAGGCGCTCCAGGGTCTCGATCCCCGTGTCGTGGAGGTGCTGCGCGAGCTCGGCGCCGACGTAGCGGAGGTGGTACGGCTCCGACTCGTAGCCCGTGATCGGGGTCGCGTCGGGCTTGTAACGGACGAGGAAGCCGAAGCGGTGCGCGTTGGCCCCGACCCAGAGGCCCTCGGGCGTGTCCCCCCAGCAGATCTCGAGCGCGCACGCCCCGGAGGCGCCGACGACGTCGACCGCCCAGCCCGTCTGGTGCTCGCTGTGACCCGGCCGCGCGCTCGTCGCGTCGGCGCCCGCATGACCACGTGTCGAGACCCAGCCCGCGTAGACGCCGACCTGCGTTTCGTAGGACCGGTACGCGCTCTGCACGGCGAGCGCGAGGCCCGCCTCCGCCGACGCCGCGGCGAAGAGGGCGACGAGAGCGTCGGCCGTCGCCTGCCGCATCGGCTGGCGGTTGACGTAGCGGACGTCCGGGTGGACGAGATCGGCCGGGATGTAGTCGACCGGGTTCAGCGTCCTGAGCTTGTTCACGACGACCCAGACGCTCGCCGGATCGTCGACGGAGTTCGCGGCGAGGTCGATCCCGGGGGTCGCGGTGGGCGTCGGCTCGGCCGTCGCGGTGGACTCCGTCGCCGTGGGCTCCGGGGCGGCGGTGGCGGAGGGGGTCCCGCTCGGCGTCCGCGTCGGCGGGAGCGTCGGCGAGCCGGTCGGCGACGGGGCGCCGCGGCCCGCTCCGA
>NZ_JAMRYM010000207.1:0-981 GCF_023743255.1 Rathayibacter rubneri
GCGGAGGAAGGCGTTCATCGCGCGCGGACGGTCGCCGCCCGCGGTCCGCGCCCAGCGCATCGCCGTCCGGCGCCCCTCCGCCGTGCCGACCATGCGCACCTCGGCGGGCGAGAGCCAGCCGGCCGAGGCGTAGTCGCCGAGCCGCTCGAGGGTGACCCGGCGCTCCTGCCGCCGCAGCAGCACGACCACCACGACCGCGACCACGAAGAGCGGCACCTGCACGACACCGTAGAAGCCGAACCAATCGGACACGAGGAACGAGGACCCGTTCCACAGGGCGTGCAGGAACACGGCCGCGGCGAGGCCGAGCAGGGCGATCGGCACGCCCGCGGCGCGGCGGCCGACCGCGAAGCCCAGCGCCGCCCCGGTGCACGAGGTGAAGAGCACGTGCGCGAAGGGCGAGAGCACTCCGCGGAGGAAGAACGTGACGGCGAGCGAGCCGAGCCCGCCCTCCACGAGCGCGCTGCCGAAGTAGAGGATGTTCTCGACGAACGCGAACCCCGACGCGACGACCGCGGCGTACACGATCCCGTCCACCGGCCCGTCGAAGGTGCGGCGCCAGATCAACAGGATCAGCAGCACGCCCGCGCCCTTCGCGCTCTCCTCGACGAGCGGAGCCTGGATCACGGCGCCGACGAAGTCGGATCCGCTGGGCTGCTGACCCGAGGCGTAGACCGCCACCTGAACACCCAGATCGACCAGCAGCGAGATCGCGACCGAGCCGGCGGCGCCCCAGAGGAACGCGAACCAGAGGCCCAGCGGCGCCTCCGGCTCCCAGCGGTCGATCCAGCGCACCCCCGAGAGCACGACCAGCAGCGGCACCAGGGCGACGACCGCGCAGACGGCGGCGGCGCCGACTCCGAGGCCCAGGACCACGTACGCCAGCACGAGCAGCAGCAGGATCCCGAGCAGTGCGACGCCGATCGCGCCGAGCACGGTCGGGACGATCGAGGGGCGGGCGGGGGGCGGCGGCGGGTACTC
>NZ_JAMRYM010000208.1:0-941 GCF_023743255.1 Rathayibacter rubneri
GGGCGGTGGCGGTCATCGGTCGTCTCCTGCGTAGTGGACCCAGCCGCGCGAGCTGCGGAAGATGAGGGCCGTGACGACGGCGATCACGACGAGCAGGAACCACGCCATGGCGGAGGCGTAGCCCATGTCGAACGCCGTGAACGCCCGGTCGTAGAGGTAGAGCGTGTAGAAGAGCGTCGAGTCGATCGGCCCCCCGCGCCCGCCGCTGACCACGTACGCCGACGTGAACGACTGGAACGCGCCGATCATCTCGAGCACCAGGTTGAAGAAGAGGACGGGCGAGAGCATCGGCCAGGTGACCGACCAGAAGCTGCGCCACTTGCCCGCGCCGTCGACCGAGGCCGCGTCGTACAGCTCGGACGGCACCTGCTTGAGCCCGGCGAGGAAGATCACCATGGGCGCGCCGAACTGCCACACCGCGAGCGAGACCAGCACGTAGAGCGCGAGCGACGGGTTCGAGATCCAGCCGCCGAGGTCCAGCCCGACGAGTCCGAGACCGGAGTCGACGACGCCGTCCTGCGAGTAGAGCGTGCGGAAGACGATGGCGACCGCGACGCTCGCCCCGAGGAGGGACGGCGCGTAGAAGGCCGAGCGGTAGAAGCCCTGACCGCGCCGGGGGCGGTTCAGCAGCAGCGCCACCGCGAGGGCGAGGCCCAGCTTCAGCGGGACCGCGACCAGGACGTAGGTGAGCGTGACGCCCACCGACTTCCAGAACCGCGGATCCTCCGTCAGCATGCGCTGGTAGTTGTCGAACCCGACGAACTGCGGCTGCGTGAACAGGTCGTAGTCGGTGAACGAGAGGACCAGCGAGGCGATCATCGGTCCGATGGTCAGCAGGGTCGCTCCGATCACCCACGGCGAGAGGAACACCCAGGCAGCGCTCTCGGAGCGCCGCTTCGACCTCCTCGGGCGGGTGGGCGCGCTCTCGGGCGCCTGGAGGG
>NZ_JAMRYM010000209.1:0-740 GCF_023743255.1 Rathayibacter rubneri
GGCCGGGGGAGGCGGGTTCCAGTCGACCGCAGTCGGGTGGCCGACCGCCTCGTCGTACGGAGGATTTCCGTCGACGGTCCGCGCACGCTCCTCGATGCAGGGGGAAACCGTGTTGCGGTCAGGTTTCCAGCCTGCCATCGCGGATTTCGACTCCGCTCTGGGTGGAATGCAGGGACGCTCGGGGCGCTCTGGACTGCATGATCCGAGGAGCAGGACGGGTCGGCACGGGTGCGGCCGGAACCTCGACCCGGCGGACGCCCGAGCGGCCGCGCCATGAGGCGCATCGCTTCCGCCCGATCGCCGTGCGGACGGCGGCACCCGAACCCCTGACGGGTGCCAGCGGCCCGCGGGGCTGCGCTTCTAGGTTGAGGACACCCGCCGCCGCGGGCATCGCCCCCCAGGAGCCGCCCGTGTCCGATCCGTCCCTCGTCGCGCGCGTCCCCGGAGAAGCGCTGATGCAGGCGCTGCGGGAGGCCATGGCTCCTGAGCAGCCGCAGACCCTCGCCGCCCGGCTCTTCGGAGCCAGCCCGATCCCGACGTCCGCTCGCAGCTGGTACACCGGGCTCCTCGGCGAGCTCGCGGTCGCCGATCAGCTCCGCACGCTGCCCGAGGGTTGGCTGGTGCTGCACTCGGTGCCGGTCGGGGACCGCGGGAGCGACATCGATCACGTCCTCGTCAGCCCGAGCGGTCGCGTCCTCACGATGAACACCAAGCACAGCCCGGGCGGGCGGGTGTGGGTC
>NZ_JAMRYM010000210.1:0-711 GCF_023743255.1 Rathayibacter rubneri
GTCACAGGATCAGCTCCAGGGGACGCGGCACCGAGTCGACGAGGGTCTCCGGCCACTCCCCGTCGCGGGTCAGGACCTCCACCTGCTCGCCGTCGATCACGATCGTGTCCTCGATCTTGGCCGCTGCGGCGGTCGGGTTCCAGGCGAAGGCCTGGCCGTCGCGCACGACGTCGTCCGCGGTCGGCGTGGCACGCGGGTCGCGGCCGGCGTATCCCGCGGCGCCGCCCTGGTGGTGGCGGGTCCACTCGTGCTCGTCGAAGCCGTGGCGCGGATAGGCGGCGGCGATCTCGGCGAGGACCTCCGAGAGCGGCACTCCCGGCCGGGTGGCGCGGAAGGCGTCCGCCTCGACCCGCCGCAGGGCGGCCGAGCGCGCGGTGGCGGCGGGATCCTCGGCGTCGAACCGGATCCAGCGGCTGAGGTTCGCGACCAGTCCGTGGCGGCGCGCGCAGACGACGATCATCGCCCGCCGGCCCAGGGGAGCCGAGGTCGGGAGAGGGTGGCGGTGGGCCAGGCGTCCGTCGCCGGCGACCATCACCACGACGGGATCCGCGCCCGCGGCGACGAGCGCTCCGGCCAGGCGAGCGGCCACCTCCGTCTCGGAGTCCTCCGGGTGCGCGCCGACGAGCTCGCGGGTGAGGGCTGCGGCCGCGTCCCGGCAGAGGGAGCGGTAGCGCTCGCGCTCGGCGGGCAGCAGGACGGCGCGGGCGCTAC
>NZ_JAMRYM010000211.1:0-690 GCF_023743255.1 Rathayibacter rubneri
CGTGGGCTCGGTGACCGTCGATCAGGAACTGATGGAGGCGGCCGATCTGCTCGAAGGCGAGCAGGTCACCATCGTCGACATCGACAACGGTGCGCGGCTGGAGACCTACGTGATCACCGGCGAGCGGGGAAGTGGCGTCATCGGAATCAATGGGGCTGCAGCGCATTTGGTGAACCCGGGTGATCTGGTCATCCTGATCGCCTACGGGGTCATGAACGAGCAGGAGGTTGCCGACTACGCACCCCGGGTGGTGTTCGTCGACGAGAAGAACCGGCCGGTCGAGCTGGGTAGCGATCCGGCGCACGCACCCGCGGGCTCGGGTCTGATCACGCCGCGCGATCTGCGGGCCGATTCCGTGCTGGTCTGATTCGATGCTCCTCGCGATCGATGTGCGCAACACCAGCACGGTGGTCGGGCTCTTCACCGGCACCGGTGATCACTCGAAGCTGCTGCGCGACTGGCGCATTCGGACCGATCCTCATGTGACGGCCGACGAGTTCGCGCTG
This sequence comes from Rathayibacter rubneri, assembly GCF_023743255.1. Taxonomy (NCBI): domain Bacteria; kingdom Bacillati; phylum Actinomycetota; class Actinomycetes; order Micrococcales; family Microbacteriaceae; genus Rathayibacter; species Rathayibacter rubneri. The sequence goes on from NZ_JAMRYM010000211.1 coordinate 507, forward strand.
ATGTTGCGTGGATTGCTCGGAGCCGACGCGGAACAGATCACCGGCATCACCGCCCTGTCGACGGTGCCGTCGGTGCTGCGCGAGATGCGCACCATGCTCGTGCGCTACTGGGATCATGTGCTGCATGTGGTCGTCGAACCCGGCGTGCGGACCGGAGTGCCACTGCTGGTGGACAATCCCAAAG
>NZ_JAMRYM010000212.1:0-559 GCF_023743255.1 Rathayibacter rubneri
GATCCAGCAGGTCCGCGGTCGCCGGGTGAAGTACATCGCCCGCGGCGAGCCGTCGGCGTCCGCTCCCGACGCCGACGGCTCGACGCGGGCGATGTACTTCACCCGGAGACCGAGGACCTGCTGGATCGCCTGCCGGAGGTGCTCGCTGACGCCGGGCTGACCGGCGGTGCCCGCCATCTTGAAGGAGTCGACGTCGTTCTGGCTCGGGAAGGACAGCGTGAGGACGTCGTCCTTCAGCGCGCGGACCTGGGCGGTGTACGCGACGAGCCAGGCGGTCATCCGGGCCTTCTGCACGACCTCGAGGATCTCGGGCCAGCTGTCCTTCATCCGCTGGAGGGTGATCGGACCCTCCTCGGCGGCCGCGGGCACGACCGGGGCGGAGGGAGCGGCGTCGGCGGGCGGAGTCGGAACGGAGGCGGGCTCGGGGGCGGACTGCGCCGGGACCTGCTCGACGGGCACCGCGGGCGCCACCGGCTCGACCGGCACGGCCGTCGCGATCACGGCGGCCGGGCGCTCGATGCGGTGGGCGGGGGCGATCGGGGCCGGAGCGGCGGAGGCC
>NZ_JAMRYM010000213.1:0-533 GCF_023743255.1 Rathayibacter rubneri
TGCGACGCCGGGGGGGGGGGTGGGGGGGAGGCGGGTGCTTCTGCGGGGGCGGGGGCTGGGCCGGGGTGGCGCGAGGCCGATGGCGGGTCGGGGGCTGAGGGATCCTGCCGGTGTTCCGGTCTCCGCTGTCCGGCGTCCCGCGACCGGACGACGGACGGCCCCGGCGCTGGTGCACCGGGGCCGTCCGTCGGGTCGCGGGTCAGACCCGCTTCAGCGCGATCGGTGCGCTCGTCGTGGTGTTGCCGTCGGTGTCGACCGCCTTGGCGGTCACCGCGTAGGTGCCCACGGCGAAGGCCGAGGTGTTCACGGCGAGCGAGTACCTGCCGTCCTCGCCGAGGACGGCGTCACCGAGCTTCGTGGTGCCGACCCAGTAGCTGACTCCCGCGACGCCCTTGTCATCGGAGGCGACGGCGACGAGGGTCACGACTCCGGTGACCGACGAGCCGCTGGTCGGCGCGACGATCGCGACGGTCGGCGCCGAGGAGCCGACGGGTGCCGAGGTGGCGGTGGGCGTCGCGGTCGGCGCGGGGGTC